>JAYSYX010000428.1:0-18627 GCA_043727235.1 Bacteroidota bacterium | reverse complement strand
TGAAAGAATGAAGGAATGAACGCCCTCGACCTACCAGGTTTTTTTTTAACCTGTGAGGTCTGAGGGAAGGGGGAAGAAAATGAAGGAATGAAATAATTAAAGAATTAAGGAATTATACTCTCCAAAATAATTAATTTATACAAAAGCATTTAGAATTTACTTAAAGTATTAGGGCCCTCGACCTCATCAGGTTTTGGAAACCTGTGCAGGTCTGAGGGACGAGGATGAAATGAAGGAATTAAAGAATTAAGGAATTCACTACACCTCTATCATAACATACAAAAAAATTAAAAAATAACAAATTATTGTAAATAAATTTGTCATCTTTTTTAGTCTGATTTTTTCTTGGTCGTAATCTTTTGAAAATGTGGGCATAATCCAAAATAGTAGCGGAAAATTTTTGTGCTCCAAAATAAATTTATTAAAGTCAACCCAATCAAATTTTAATTGATCACCTTTCAGTCTTATCAAATTATAATAATAAAACGATCTTGTGAATGCTGATAAACCCAATAAGATAAATACAAAATCCAAAATCATTTTATTGTGCGATTATTAGAGTATTACAAATTTAAGGTAAATAAATTATGAGAAGCGGACTCTTCAAGGAACATTGCATCCGCCGCGTCTGAAGGTATTTTTTTTAAAATAAAAAACTAGCATGCGGCTGGTTTTTTTGATAAAATTTGAGTAGTATTATTATCCGCCGATGATCTTAACGTTAACGGCGTTTTTACCCTTTCGGCCATCTACTAAATCAAATGATACTGAGTCATTTTGTTGTATCTTATCGATAAGACCGGTTTGATGAACAAAAATTTCTTCATTGGTCCCGTCTTTAACTATAAAACCGAAACCTTTAGTAGCATTAAAAAATTTTACTTTACCAGTTTCCATTGTAATAAAAATAATAATTAATAAAATGATTAACCGGACAAAAATAATAATTATCGTTAAAAAATAGAAGGGTAACGACCCGGACTTACCTCACTCATAATGCCATAAATAGCCTCATAAATATCGTCCTCATTTGGTTTACAGAAATAGTCGCCATCACTTGCATAAGCCGACCTGTTTGCTTTGGCACTCAAACATTTCGGGAAGGAATCAAGATGACGGAACAGGCTGTCGTCGTTAAAAACCTGCTGCATCATATATGCCGTGGCACCACCCGGAACATCCTCATCAATAAAAATTATACGGTTTGTTTTTTTGACCGAATTTCTGATAATTCCGTGAATATCAAATGGCATCAATGTCTGAACATCTATTACTTCAGCCGAGATACCTTTTTGAGCCAATTTTCTGCATGCATCCTGCACAATGCGCAAGGTGGAACCGTAACTTACAACGGTAATATCCTCACCCTCCGTCATTATTTCCGGAATTCCCAAAGGAACAGTAAATTCACTGATATTGGAAGGCATCTGCTCCTTTAATCTATACCCATTCAAACACTCCACAACAATTGCGGGATCATCACCCTTTAATAATAGATTATACATTCCCGCTGCCTGTGTCATATTTCTCGGAACACATAAATAAATACCTCGACAGGTACCCAAAATCATGGTCATTGGAGAACCTGTATGCCAGATTCCCTCAAGTCTGTGTCCTCGGGTGCGAATAATTAAAGGCGCCTTTTGACCTCCTTTAGTACGATATTGTAATGTGGCAAGATCATCACTCAAGGGTTGTAAGCCATAAATAAGGTAATCCAGATATTGAATTTCTGCTAAAGGTCTTAATCCTCTCATTGCCATTCCTATACCCTGACCAATAATTGTTGCTTCTCTGATTCCTGTGTCAAACACCCGATTCTCACCATATTTATCCTGTAAACCGGCAAAACCCTGGTTTACATCTCCTATTTTGCCCAGATCCTCGCCAAAAGCAAAAAATAATGGATTTTTCGACAGGTGTTCATCAAAACATTTGTTCAGAATTTCGTATCCATTTAGTAATGGAGCATTTTCTTCGTAAGCAGCTTTTATATATTCCACTCTCAAGGCAGAAAAGGCAGATTCACTGTATAAATTAGCATTGTATCTCTCATTGTTGAGGTGTTCGTAATATTTCACCCAATTGAACAAGGCTTCTCTTTCATTACTTGATTCCCCCGCACTTAACCGCAAGCCATTTCTGCCGGTCTTCATGATATCCCTTCGAACCGGATCAACAGCATTTTTAAGTTCATTAAGTATTTCCTGTATTGCATCACCCATATCTGACACAGATATCAGCGATTCGAGTAGAGAAAATAATACATGTATGTCTGTCTTAATGGACAATAAATGCTTATTCCATGACGATTTCATGGCATTCCTCGCCTCCTCTTTCATGGCATTTTGCATTTCGTCCAACTCTTCAGCTGTTGCAATGGAGGATGCGACCATCCATTCCCTCATCTTTATTATGCAATCCCATTCTGCTTCCCAATCTAATCTGTCCCTTGATTTATAACGCTCCTGCGAACCCGAAGTGGAGTGTCCCTGAGGCTGTGTGAGTTCTGTAACATGGAAAAATACCGGAACATGTTCACGACGACAAAGGTCTATTCCTTCTTCAAAAGTCTGTATCAATGAGGCATAATCCCAGCCTTTCACTTCATATATCTTGATCCCGTTTCCTTCCTCATCTAGTTGAAATCCGGATAAAACCTCCGAAATATTCTGTTTTGTGGTCTGGTATTTTTGAGGAACTGAAATTCCATATCCATCATCCCAAACAAAAAAAGCGAGAGGTATTTTCAAAACTCCTGCAGCATTCACAGACTCCCAGAACACACCTTCAGAGGTGCTTGCATCGCCAATTGTAGCAAAAACAACTTCATTGCCATTATTGGAAAATCCGGTTTGATTAATAACAGCATTTTGCCTGAATATTTTTGACGACAACGCCAAACCCACGGCTCGCACCATTTGTGATGCAGTTGGAGAGGTATCAGCGGAAGAATTTTTCATATTCACCAGGTCTTTCCATTGGCCATTTTGATCCAGACTTCTGCTCGCAAAATGCGCATTCATCTGACGACCACCGGAAGCCGGTTCTTCATTGATATCTGGAATTGCATATAATTGTGCAAAAAACTGTTCTGTAGTTAACATGTCCGCTGCAAACATAAAGGTCTGATCCCTGTAATAACCTGACCTAAAATCGCCGGTTTTAAAGGTTTTAGCCATTGCAAGCTGTGCAACTTCCTTTCCATCGCCAAAAATCCCGAATTTTGCTTTCCCTGTCAGCACCTCTTTTCTGCCTAAAAGGCTTGCTTCCCTGCTACGGCAAGCTATTTTGAAGTCGTTTATCACATCCTTTTTGAAATCCTCGAAGGTGATATTCTTATTTTGAGTTAAATCAGACATATGCAAGTTTAAAATATTGGCAAAAATAAGGAATTGAGGCCTTAGGCTTAAACTAAAATGTGCAGCATGAAAAAACTTTTCCTTTTATCCCTTACTGGTATAATTGTTGTGTAATTAAAGAAATTCAATTTTTGAATTAGAGGATACAAGTATACATTTGTATCCCCTAACTCTTTTAACAACTAAACTAATATATTATGAGAAAATTTCTTTCCGCACTAACCATGATCTTATTGATCTCCACAGTTTCTTACGCACAAAGTTCGGTTTCGCCGAATTCCAATTCCTCAGATGCAGCTCCGGTTGTACCTGTTGTAAACCCAAATGCGGGTGAATTTAAATGGGTTGAAGAAACCCATGATTTCGGAACCATTCCTCAGGGAACTCCGGTTAAAAATAAATTTGAGTTTACAAACACGGGTAAAGAACCGATCATTGTTTCAAATGTTCAAAAAACATGTGGTTGCACGGTTACTGAATGGACAAAAGAACCTGTAATGCCTGGTCAGGTTGGTTATGTTACAGCAGAATTTAATGCCGCTAAAGAAGGTCCTTTCACAAAAGCGATCACTGTTCAGTCAGACGCTAAAACACCATCCGTTAAATTATATTTCAAAGGAACAGTTCAAAAATCAGAGCAAGCAGGTGGAGTTCCAGAACAAAATTCCATTTTTAATACAGGAGGAAATTAATTTTTTAAATAATTAAAACAGTTATAATGAAAAAAATATTCACGATAATTTTTTGTCTGGCAACAACAGCCATGCTTTCAGCACAAACTTCATCCAATGCTAATTCAAATCCAAACAGTCCTCAGTTTCAATGGGTGAGTGAAGTATATGATTTTGGAAGTATTCCTCAGGGAATACCTGCAAAAGGCAGGTTCGAATTTACTAATGTTGGAAAGGAAGCACTTATAATTACGGATGTTCAAAAAACTTGCGGTTGCACCAGTACTGATTGGAGCAAAGAACCCATTGCACCCGGACAAAAAGGTTGGATAATGGCTGAATTTAACGCGGCTAGTGAAGGTGCTTTTACAAAGGCTATCACAGTAATGTCGAATACAACCACCCCGAATATAAAATTAACTTTTAAAGGTACGGTTGTTAAGGATGCAGCAGGAAGTGTTCCTGAACAAAAATCGATCTTTAATCAATAATTCATACTTGAACTTTATCTGCGACAACTCCGTGCGTTATTTACCGCACGGAGTTTTTTATGTACCTTTGAGCCATGCCTAAAATATCTTTTCGCGGCGAAAACATGCCGGCATCACCAATTCGAAAATTGGTACCATACGCTGAAAAAGCGAAGTTGAGAGGAGTTAAGATCTATCATCTCAATATTGGTCAGCCCGATATTGAAACTCCGCATCAAATGATGGATGCTGTAAAAAATACGAATCTGAAAGTTTTGGAATATTCGCATAGTGCAGGATTTGAAAGTTATCGCCGCAAACTTGTGCAGTATTATTCAAAATACGGCATCGAATTAAATCACCACCAGATAATGATAACTACCGGTGGAAGCGAAGCAATTTTATTTGGTATGATGTGTTGTCTGGATGCCGGAGATGAAGTTATTATTCCGGAACCACTTTATGCAAATTATAACGGATTTACCACAGCGAGTAATATTGTCGTTAAACCTGTTACTTCTTATATAGAAACAGGATTTGCCTTGCCACCTGTTTCTGAATTTGAAAAATTAATTACACCTAAAACAAAAGCGATATTAATTTGTAATCCGAATAATCCGACCGGATATTTATATACAAAAGAAGAATTATTACAATTGCGCGATCTGGTTTTAAAATATGATCTGTTTTTATTTGCAGATGAAGTTTATCGCGAATTTGTGTATGATGGCAACGAACAATTTTCTGTTTTAAATATGGAGGGAATTGATGAGAATGTAGTTTTAATGGATTCCATTTCAAAAAGATATAGTGCATGTGGAGCAAGAATCGGAGCCTTGATCTCCAAAAATAATAAGGTGATGGAAACAGCATTAAAATTTGCGCAGGCGAGATTATCTCCTCCAACATTGGAACAAATATTAGCGGAAGCATTTTTAGATGTTCCGGATACTTATTTCACAGAAGTGGAAAAAGAATATGTTGAACGCAGAAATTTATGTGTGGAAAGATTAAATGCAATGGATGGCGTTTTATGTCCCACACCCGGCGGAGCATTTTATGCAATTGCACGTTTACCCATCGACGATTCCGATAAATTTTGTCAGTGGTTACTCGAGTCATTTCATTTTAATAATGAAACGGTAATGCTCGCCCCCGCAACCGGATTTTATTCCACTCCAGGCCTCGGAAAAAACGAAGTTCGAATTGCCTACGTCTTAAATAAAACTGATATCAATAAAGCAATGGATTGTTTGGATGCAGCGCTAAAAGTTTATCCGGGAAGAGTTGTTTCGATGGTGATGAGTTCGGACATGCAGTAGATCTCCTACGTCGATCATTACATGTTTCAGTTCTGAGTTCTGACATGTAGTAGATCTCCTGCGTCGATCACTACATATTTCAGTTCTGAGTTCGGGGTTCTGAGTTCTGAGTTCTACACCCCAGGAGTGTCCCCACAGTGTTACGCGTAGCGAACGCTGTGGATTCGGAGCTGAAAATTTTCTGGTTACGTTCCGCTTAATGCCTGCCCGGCCTCTGACGGGTTCTTTATTCCTTGTTCTTTACCTGCCTGGCGACTGCCGTCAGACAGGTTCGATATTGTTCTGGGTTCTGGGTTCTACACCCCAGGAGTGTCCCCCAGTGTTACGCGTAGCGAACGCTGTGGATTCGGAGTGATGAGTTCTGGGTTGTGAGTAAACATCCCAGAATATCTAAAATAAATATTTATGCTAAAATTAATTGTAACGACCACTTTTTTTATTTTCACTTATTCGGCAATAAATGCCCAATCAATTCCGTCAGAAATTGCAGGCAAATGGTTGGGTAAATTAAATGTTGGAATTGAGCTCCGACTTGTATTTAATTTTGAAATATCGGGAGATACTATATTTACAACAATTGATAGTCCCGATCAGGGAGTGAACGGAATTCCTACTGAAAAAACTACGTACATTAAAGAGGAGATCAATGTTAGCATTCCGATGATAGGCGGATCATTTACCGGAAAATTTATTGCTGATAGTATTATTATTAATGGTATATGGACACAAGCAGGAGGATCATTACCAATTAAATTATCAAAGGTGGATTCTGTGGAGCCGATAAAAAGGAAACAAAATCCGATAAAACCTTATCCATATAAAGAAGAGGAAGTTGTTTTCAAAAATAAAAGTGCGGATAGTGTTTTTCTTGCAGGTACTTTGACAATTCCACAAGGATCCGGACCATTTAAAGCAGTTATTTTAGTTTCAGGAAGCGGTGCTCAGAACAGAGATGAATTTATTTTAGGACATTCACCATTTTTGGTTTTGAGCGACAGATTAACACGCAAAGGAATAATTGTTTTGCGTTACGACGACAGAGGAGTTGCAAGTTCAACTGGCAATTTTAATAATGCAACAACGCTGGATTTTGCAAGCGATGCGGATGCTGCAGTTAAATATTTGAAGTCGCGAAAAGATCTGAATATTTCGGAGATCGGAATTGCAGGTCACAGTGAAGGTGGATTAATTGCACCCATAACAGCAACAGAAAATAAAAATGTGGATTTTATCGTATTGCTTGCAGGGCCAGGAATTCCCGGCGATTCCATTTTAAATTTACAGGGTGATCTTATTGCCAAAGCATCAGGATTTACTGATAGCATGATCTATTATTATAGTGCGATCCGACATTCAATAATAAAAGTAGTAAAGGAGGAAAATGATATGCAGGTGATAACTCAAAAGATCATCTCCCTAAATAAAGAATTCTTGAGAACCACACCTCAATATATTTTAGATCAAATGCAAATGTCTGCAAAAGATTCAACAAGCGCAGTGGATTTTTATGCAAATGTCTGGACCAAATATTTTTTGAGTTTTGATCCACGACCAACAATTGAAAAATTAAAAATTCCTGTTCTTGCATTAAACGGAACAAGCGATTTACAGGTACCCTACAAAGAGAATTTAATGGCAATTGAAGAGGCTTTAAAAAAAAGTGATTCAAAAAATTATAAAATATTGGAAATGAAGGCTCTCAATCATCTTTTTCAGGTATCAGAGAGCGGCTCACCGGCTGAATATTCCAGCCTCGAAGAAACTTTTAATGAAGAGGCCATGAAAATCATTGCAAATTGGATATTAGATCTCAAGTAGGTAATTCATTGAAATAGGTGTACCAAATTTTCGACTTTCAGCTCTGTCACAAATAATTTCAAACGGATACTTTATATTTGTCCTCTTTATGGATTTTTGCAGCTCCTCAGCCCGCATTGATCATTAACATCAAAACAAAGATTCAGGATTGGAAATTGTGTCTGTAAGCTTTTCCGGGATTACCTTCAGCGAACCTGCTACCAGTATTACTGACCTGGTATTAGCCATTATTTGTTTTAGTTTGGTGGCACGTATAAAAAATAATTTTAATGAAAGCTTTTTTAACAATGCCTGGCGCCTGTTTTTCCTTTTTACAGGATTGGCTACTTCGCTGGGTACTGTTTGTCATGGTTTCGAACTTATGTTGCCTTCCGGGGTTCACAATATTTTATGGATGTGCATGAACCTTTGCAGCAGTATTTCTGTGTTTTTTGCCTTAAAGGCAACCATCCGTTTTACCCGTGCTGAGGATCTTGCACACAAAATATTGCATATCCTGAATATTAGCGCTCTGGTAATTTTCAGCGGACTTACCATTGTCAACAATAATTTTGAGATTTTTAAAATTCATTGTGCAATCGGGCTTTCGTTGATCTTTATCACACATGCCATTGCTTCTTATAAAAGTCATGTTGGCAGTGGTTCTATAGTTTTAGGGATGTTACTTTCTTTTGTGACCGTTTATATTCATACACATCAGATCTCCATAAACGCATGGTTCGATTATAAAGATATTGGGCATGTTATCATGATGTTCAGCCTGGTGCTTATTTATAATGGGATATTCTTAATGAAAGAAAATTTGAAACTTTCAGTTTATAGGCTGCGATTTCAATAAAATCAGATGAACCATGAACCGTGAATCGTGAGCCGTGAATAGGACCTAGGACATAGGAAATAGGACCTAGGAAAACAAACGGTGGGATTTGGTAAAATTTCGCAAGGAATTTAAACTCCTTTCTCCTTTTAGACACGGGTATCGGGACGCGGGAATCGGGAAAACAAACGGTGGAGTTTGCTAAAATTTCGCAAGAAATTTAAACTCCTTTCTCCTTTTTATGACACGGGAATCGGGACGCGGGACACGGGAAAACAAACGGTGGGATCTACCAAAATTTCGCAAGAAATTTAAACTCCTTTCTCCTCACTCCTTTCTCCTCCCTCCTCCTCCTTTCTCCTCTCCCTTACATTTACTATTTTTGAAAAAATCTTTATATGAAAAAGCCACTCATTCCCATAGTTCTGCTTTTAACCATGTTTATTATTACTGGTTGCCCTGTTGGCGTTCCCTATCCATTGGGCAAACAAGGAGAGGAAAAGATTAATAAAAACATTCTTGGAATCTGGTCACAGACCAATGCTGATCAGGAGGTCATGAGAATGGAAATTATAAAACGCGATAATAATTCTGTTCAGGTAAATGTTATCGAAAAGGGTTCGATGTATTCTGTTGAAACAGATAAATTCTACGGCTGGTTCACAGAAATAGATGGTAAAAATTTTATTTATCTGCAAGATATCGATGATGCAACGGATGACTTTTATACGTATTGTTATGAAATAAATGGCAATGCCATGAAATCGTACGATATCAGTTTAAAAGTTGGAGGTGTAGATGCCATAACCTCAACAGAAGCCTATCGCGAAGAAGTAAGCCTATCTCTTAAATTCGAGGATGCTTTAACCAGTGAAACCATCTGGACAAAACAATAAACTTATTAAATCATTCACCAATTTAGCGTGATCTTATTATTTGTGTTTTGAAGGTTAATTGTTTTTACGGCAGCCTTTTCCCTGTTTGCAAAATATAATATTTTATATGCTTCCTCGGGGAATATCATACCTTTTTGTGTACTTGAAAGAGAGGTATTTTTGCCATCCATTAAAATATTATTTAAGGCAGGATCAAAACCATGCAAAATAATTTGTATGGTATTAAATTGCGAAATATAAGAACCTTCAGGTTTTTCTATTGTCAAAGATTTTTCGCTGCCCTTGTAAATAAATTTTCGTTTGTAAAAAACACCGGATCCCATATCATAGGAAACACCATCGTCTTCATAATAGGTAATTTCATTATTAATGTCTCCATAATATAAATGCACAAATAATGTATCGGTTGGTTTATCATCAAAACTCTGCACTGTTCGCTGCATCGGAATTATACTACTCTCCTTCACAAAAACAGGTAAGCGATATAAAGGAGATTCCACAATTACCTCTGAATTTGCATCAAATTTTTTATCGTTATAAAAATCATAATAATCATTGGCAGGAAAATATACCTTACAGAAATTTTCTGTGCTCTTAACAGGTGCTATTAACAATGCATCACCGAATAAATATTGATTTTGATAGGTGGAATAATATATTTTTGCATCGTAAGGATGATCAATTGCGAGTGATTTATTTACAGGTAACCCTGTAGTACTGGCATTGTAAAATTCTGAATATAAATAAGGCATTAATTGATATCGCAACTGAATGTAATATTTTGCGATGGCCTCTGTTTCTTCCCCATAACTCCAGGGTTCTGAATCCTTTAAATTATATGATTTATGACTTCTGAAAAATGGTGTGAACACACCCAGTGTTATCCAACGGGTATATAATTCTTTAGTTGCATCAGATGCAAATCCTCCCACATCAACACCGCAATTCGCCACTCCACTTAATCCCAAACTATTTAATAAACGCACTCCCAACAATAAATGATCATCGGTTGGAGTATTATCTCCTGTCCACACCGTTGAGTAACGTTGTATGCCCGCATAACCGCTCCGTGTTAAAACAAATGGTCTTTGATTCACCAATAATTTTTTGGTGCCTTCGTATGTTGCTCTTGCCATTTGCATACCATAAATATTTCTTCCCGTAAGACCATTCCCCCCATTTCCATCATAATTAAATTCCACAAGCGAAGGAAATTTTTGTCCCCATGTAGCAGGTTCATTCATATCGTTCCAAAATCCGATAATTCCTTCATCCACATAATCTTTAAAACTATTTCCCCACCAGCTTCTTGTTTCAGGGAGTGTAAAATCGGGGAAATTGCAGAGACCTGGCCATACTTCGGCGGCGTAATTTGTTCCGTCGGGATATTTTAGGTAAAGGTCATTTTTTAAGCCTTCTTCATATGCTGTATATCCTTTTTCCACTTTAATTCCGGGGTCAACAATTATTGCGGTGCGCACACCCATATCCTTTAATGAATTCAACATTGTTTTCGGTTGCGGAAAACGGATAGCATCCCAGGTAAATATTTTATAGGCATCCATGTAATGAATGTCCAAATAAATTACATCGAGCGGAATTTGTTTTTCGCGAAAAGTTCTTGCAACATTTATTACTTCCGTATCCGGAAAATAACTCCATCTGCATTGTTGAAACCCCAGGCTCCATTGCGCAGGCATAGGTGTTTTTCCTGTGAGATCGGTGTAGGAAGTAATAATTCCCTCCACTCCCGAATGATAAATAAAATAATAATTCAGATCTCCTTCCTCAACAGTAAAAGAGGAAAAGCGCATATTTGATGCGCCGAAATTAAAATGTGTTTTTGAAGTATTATCTAAAAATATTCCATAACATAAACTATCGTGAATTCCTATATAAAAAGGTATGGAAACATACATAGGATCTGTTCCGGGACCATATCCGAAAACATCCGTATTCCAATTCACATAACCATTTCCACGTCTGTCGAGGTCGCCGGTTTTTTCACCTAAGCCGATGAATCTTTCTTTGGAAAATAATTTTTTATAGGCGGAAATTTCATTTCCTGTGAACATGGTCCCAAATTCATCATCGCCATTTATCAGTTCGCCTGCATTATTATAAAAAGAAACATGTAATTTATCTTTTGTGATCATGAGTTTGAGTGAATCGGTTGTTAAAACGATATTATTTCCCACCTCTTTGATATTTGTTTTCACAACCAATGGATTTCCTATTACAGCATAAGAAAAATCAGCTGCAGGTAAGGATTTACTTATTTGTATTCTGATAATATTTGCTGAATAAACCTTCACAGTTAAAAAACCATTTTCACCCTGGATCTGAAGTTCCTGCGCAGCAATTTTATGTGATTTTAAGCTGCCTAAGGGTATGTTTCCCGTGTTGATAGTTTGTGTTTTTGCTCCAAGAAACATTATCAGGAACAACAGGGTATTTGATATATTCAGAAATAAGTATCTTATTTGCATAAGTAATGCTATAGTGCATGTAAAAGTATAAAAGTAAAGCAATGAATCAAACTTCGATCAAGACAAATTATGGGGCGCTTTCGACACTAGTGAGCGTATTTTTTTTCTGGGGTTTTATTGCAGCTGGAAATGGAGTTTTCATACCTTTTTGCAAACATTATTTCCAGCTCGATCAGTTTCAATCACAATTGATAGATTTTGCTTTTTACGGAGCCTATTATATAGGTGCATTACTCCTCTTCGTATTTAGCATGGTTCGCAAACATGATCTGGTTGCCGGATGGGGTTACAAAAAAAGTATTGTGAACGGATTGCTCTTTTCCTTTTTAGGTTCCATAGCAATGATAATAGCAGTTAACTACGGAGGATTCGCAGCAGTATTGATGAGTTTGTTTATTGTAGCACTCGGATTTTCACTGCAACAAACAGCTGCTCAACCTTTCTCCATTTCTTTGGGTGATCCCACAACAGGGAATTCGCGCATCACTTTAGGCGGAGCAGTGAATTCTTTCGGAACTACCATAGGCCCCATAGTTGTTGCGCTTGCTTTATTTGGTTCGACAACCATTACCGATGAAAAAATAAATTCCCTGGAATTAAATTCTATAACTCTTTTATATTGCGGAATAGGATTTTTATTTCTTTTATGTGCTGCTCTTTTTTTCACATCCAAAAAAGTACCTGCAGGAATTTCTGACAGTAACGTAGAAAAAGCAAGTAAGGCACTGAATACTCTCTTAATTATTACTGTTTTACTTATTATAATTTTCACCGTGGTATTTTCCAGTTATAATACTACTGACGCTGTGCGTGTGGAAGCATTAAAGGGGGAGCTTGCAAATACAATAAATATCAATGCTGATCTTTTAACTGAAAAATTAAATGAAATAAAGGAAATAAATGCACCATTAGAAATGAAGAGAATGATTCTTTTAGGTGCTGCTTTTGTTGTTGTATTCGGAGGATTATTATTTGCAAAAAGCAGGGCGAAAAAAAATCCGGAAGGTTGGGGAGCATTGCATTATCCGCAGTTGGTTCTGGGTATGTTGGGAATTTTCACTTATGTAGGAGTTGAAGTAACCATTCAAAGTAATTTATCAGAATTATTAAAACAGGAAGCCTTCGGAGGTTTGCAGGCAGCACAGATATCCCCATATATTTCCATGTATTGGGGAAGTTTAATGATAGGTAGATGGGCTGGTTCCATCGCAGTTTTTTCAGTAGCGGGATTAAAGAAAAAATTATTGCTGATTTTCGTACCTATTATAGCATTTGGTGTTATAATTTTAGTTAATTCCATTGCGGGAAGTGATATGCGTCCCCTTTATGCCTATATTGTTTGTGTAGCAGTTCAAATTGGTGCATTTTTCATTGGAAGAGATAAACCTGCAAGAACATTATTTATTTTTAGCGCATTGGGTTTAACTGCCATGCTTATTGGACTATTTACTACTGGAACAGTTGCCATTTATGCATTTTTAAGTGGTGGATTATTTTGCAGTATCATGTGGCCGAATATATTTGCATTATCAGTTACAGGTTTAGGAAAATATACCTCTCAGGGATCCGCATTTTTAATTATGATGATTTTAGGTGGAGGAGTTATTCCGCCGATACAAGGTAAATTAGCGGATATAATTGGAATTCATCCATCATATTGGATACCGGTAGGATGCTTTTTATATCTGGCATGGTTTGCACTTCGCGTGAGCAAAATTTTACAGAAACAAGGTATTGCAGTGGATGGTCCAAGTGGCGGACATTAATGTATGATGTACCGATGAACAGCCAAAATTGATGTACCAATGTAACAATGAACAGCTGGACTTCGATTAATCCGTCACGGTAGATCAAATTTCATGGCGGTAACTCTATGGGGTAAGATCTTTGCCACAGAGTTACCGAAGGAACTCTGTGGGTTGGCGGTGATTACTATTACCGTATTGCAACTATATTTTAAATGCAAAACCACCCTTCTTTAATTCCTCATACCTGCGTTTATTAAATTTATAGAGTTTCGCAGCGCGATGAGAAACACCTTTTTGTTTTTCTTTTGATTCGATAAGTAAATTATATCCAAGAATTTTTTTCCTGAAATTTCTTTTATCAATTTCCATTTCCAAAATTGCTTCATATAAATGTTGCAATTGTGTAAGTGTAAATTTTTCGGGAAGCAATTCGAAACCAATTGGTTCTATTTTTATTTTATTTTTTAGTGTTTCTATTCCTTTTGCGGCGATCTCTTTATGATCGAAGGCTAATTTTGGTAAATCGTATGCCGGCCACCAAAATGCCTTTTTCGCAAATGCAGTTTCAGGATGAAGTCCGTTATTACCTGCCTTAATTATTGCAAAATAGGCAACCGTTATAACCCTTCCCTGAGGGTGTCTGTTAATACTGCCAAAAGTATAAAATTGGTTTAAAAAAACATTGCGTAAACCGGTAAGTTCATGCAAAACTCTGGCAGCAGCCTGATCTATATCCTCAGTGTCATATGCCAGATTTCCTGGTATGGCTTTCCATTTTTTAAATGGAGGTTCATTTCTGTCGATAAGCAAGATCTTGAGTTCACCTTCGTCAAAACCAAAGATCACACAGTCAACGGAGAAGTCGGAATGTAGAGGGGGTAACTTATTGGTGGCCATAATTCAGGAACAATAATACAAAATATAGTATGGAAAAATAAAGTACTTATTTACACATTAAACCAAATATCCACATATTTGAAATTCTGATCTAATCGGAGGGGTCATGT
This sequence comes from Bacteroidota bacterium, assembly GCA_043727235.1. Classification (GTDB taxonomy): domain Bacteria; phylum Bacteroidota; class Bacteroidia; order Chitinophagales; family BACL12; genus UBA7236. The sequence continues at coordinate 4,027 of JAYSYX010000428.1, read as the reverse complement.
TATTCTAATAAAAAAGATTTTTTTAATCCCGTTTCCGAATTTCCTCCTATCTGAATTTCAAATTCACCCGGTTCATAAATTAATTTACCCTCGCCATTGTAAAAGGTAAGTTCATCTACAGAAATAATATGGGTAACCGTTTTTGTTTCTCCAGCCTTAAGAGATATCCTGTTAAAACCCTGCAATTCTTTTACAGGTCTGGTAATGGATGCCACCTTATCCGTTATATATAATTGCACTATCTCCACACCATCACGGGTGCCGGTATTTTTAACCTCAACACTCAAAGTAATCGTTTGATCCTTTTTCATTATTGCTGAAGATAATTTCAATTCCGAATATTCAAAAGTGGTATAACTTAATCCGTATCCAAATACATATAAAGGACTATTTTCAACATCCAGATATTTCGAATTGTATTTACTATTCGCATCAAAAGGCCTTCCTGTTTTTTTCATATTGTAATAAACAGGAATTTGTCCAACTGATCGCGGAAACGACATCGTTAATTTTCCGGAAGGATTAATATCACCAAATAAAATATCTGCAATTGCATTACCTGCTTCCGTTCCTGCAAACCACGTTTCTACTATAGCAGGTATATTTTCGTTTTCCCAACTAAGAGTTAAGGGACGACCATTCATTAAAACTAAAACTACAGGTTTTCCTGTTTTATGAATTGCTTTTAAAAGATCCATTTGATTATCGGGAATACCAATTTCACTTCTGCTTGCTGCCTCCCCCGACATCCCCTGACTTTCCCCTAATACCATTACCACAACATCCGACTGGTTAGCAATAACCACTGCATCTTTTATCATTTGTTCAGGAGTGCGCGCATCCATTTCAATATTGCCTCCATTGTCGTTTAATTTTTTTAGCAGTATTTTATCTTCTATAATATTTGCTCCTTTTGAATATAAAATATTTGTTTTCCCTTCTGTTGCCTTTGTTATTCCTGTTAAAACACTTACCGATTTTTTCCAATCGCCGGCAGCACTCCAGTTTCCGATCAGATTGCGCTGATCATTTGCGAGCGGACCGATCAATGCAATTGTTCCCTGTTTTTTCAAGGGTAATAAACCATTTTCATTTTTTAATAACACGATAGATTTTTGCGCCATCTCTCTAGCGGCAAGAAGATTTTCCGCAGTCATTATTTCTGTTTTTTCGCGCTCCGGATTACAATATCGATAGGGATCTTCAAATAAACCAAGATCATATTTAATTCCCAGTATATTTTTTACTGCATTATCAATTGCAGCAATTGTAACCTTTCCCTCATCGTAAGATTGTGTTAAAAAATTATAAAATACAGCGCCTTGCATATCCATATCCACGCCTGCATTTAATGATAATTCACCTGCATTTTTATCATTGGATGCATAACCGTGATTTACCATTTCATTAATTGATGTATAATCCGTTACAACAAATCCTTTAAAATTCCATTCCTTCTTTAAAATATCATTCAATAAATAATCATTTGCTGAAGCAGGTACTCCGTTCAAGTCGTTAAATGCGGTCATGAATGTGCCAACACCGGCATCTACACAAGCTTTAAATGGAGGTAAATAAGTTTCACGCAAAACAACTTCCGAAAGATCCACTGTATTATAATCTCGTCCACCCTGCGCTGCACCATAAGCTGCAAAATGTTTCGCACATGCCACAATCGTATTATTTTTGGAAAGATCATCACCTTGAAATCCTTTAACTCTTGCAGCGGCAATTAAAGACCCTAAAAAAACGTCTTCACCGCTGCCCTCTGAAACTCTCCCCCAACGTGGATCACGGGTAATATCAACCATAGGTGCAAAGGTCCAGTTGATTCCCTCTGCGGATGCTTCAGATGCAGCAATTCGCGCGGCATTTTGCATGGCATTAATATCCCATGAACATGATTCTGCAATTGGAATAGGGAAAATTGTGCGATGCCCGTGTATTACATCATATCCAAAAAGTAAAGGAATTCCCAAACGCGTTTCTTCCACGGCAATTTTTTGAAGTTTACGGGTATACTCAACTGTATATGCATTAAAAACTGCTCCCGCTTTTCCTGAACGAATATCGTCTAAATAAGTGGTGCGTAAAGTTGGCCCCGTTACATCCCAATCGGAAGTAAATAAAACCATTTGGCCTATTTTTTCTTCCAGAGTCATTTTGGTTATCAAGTCATTTATAAAAATTTCTTTCAGGGATAATGGTGTTTCTTTTTTTGTAGTAGATCCCAAAAAAAGAAATAATATTCCTAAACAAAACAAATAATTTCTTTTCATCAAAATATATTAATAAGTAAAACTTAATTTTTCCGCCGCATCAATTACTTCAGGGCACGACATAAATAAATTCCATAATAATTGTGTGCGATAATTTTCTATCATCACTATCATCGGACCTTGATCAATTGCGAGATATGAAGTGCCGAACCAACCTTCTGTTGCATTAAAAGCATCGGTAAATCCGTACTCTCCCCAAATCTTATCTCCAATCGTATAATAAAAAAATCGTATTGCATCTAGTGAATATTCAGGGGTATAAGGAATGGAAGCAACAGCAGCAGTTGGTGTTATAACTCCAAGATCATTTGTTGGCGAGTGAGCTGAATAACCGATATGATTATCACTAGCAGTAAGTCCCCAACAATCTTCACTATATCCTACAAAATCTTGCGGATTATCAATACAATATTCACGGTTAATTAAAGTGTGATTTAGATTTTGCGTCCAGTAATTTGCATAAGTATCATTTAATGTTGTTGGGTTAATTCCCAGAAAGGAATAATGTGCAAAAAATAAAGGTCCACCATATGGAAATCCCAATGGCAAAGTATATCCATAATAAGTATTTCCATTGATAAAATAATCAGAATCGGCCCAGCCGTTGTGATAAACAGAAGCATCAATTGTATGTGTTGTAGATGCAGCAGCGAGAAAATAAGTGATCAAACATTCATTAAATCCTTTTATTTGCATATTCATCGCCCAACCAAGATCAGGTGACCAATGCCAATAAAGTACATCCTCACCACCTTTTGTAAACCAGTCCCACTCCACTGTTTCCCATAAAGTATTAATTTTTCCTATCAATGTATTTTCAAAGGGATCTGCAGCACTTAAGTATTGGCGAACGCATAATAATCCCTGAATTAAATAAGAAGTTTCCACCAGGTCAGCACCATTATCATTCGGACTAAATGGAATAACCTCTCCGGTATTTCCATCCATCCAATGCGGCCATACTCCGTGAAATCTATCAGCAGTGGTGAGAAAATCAACCATGGTATTTAACCTTGTTACGCCTTCGCTTCTTGAAATAAAATTTCTGTCCATTGCAACTATTATCGACATCACCCCAAACCCTGTTCCGCCTATAGTAACAACATTTGGTGTGGCATTTCTTTCCGGACTTAATCCGCTAACTGGATGACCAAAATCCCAAAAATATTTAAAAGTTTGTTGCTGCACTATGGTCAATAATTCATCGTCACTAACAACGGGAAATTTAGGTGTGGAATCAATTTCGGTGTAAAAATTATCCGTAAATCCATTAAAAATATAAATATCATTTTCTGCGTGTAAATTATTCGACAATGTAAAGGTGTATTTTTGAAAATGCACCAGTGTTGAAGTGGTATTAATTGTAAGAGTTGTATTATCATCAGATAGATTAAATTCCAGCGGCTCATTAAATCCGGGTCTTGCTATTGCTGCGGCGGCTGAATTTACTGTTGCAGGATCCACAGGATGATTAAATGTAATTATAGTTCCCGGATTTCTGTTCACATTAGTGATGCGTGTCTCGCTCAAAAGATCTTTTCCGTCTATAATAAATGATGTTATCATTAAAGTTCCTGCCTGAGTTTGCAGAGTTACTGAAAATCCCTTAAAAATTTCACCTCCCGCACCGGTTAAACTTTGTGTTACCTCAAGCGTATAAGATTCATTATTTTGGAGAGGAAGATGAGAGAAAGAAATAGTTTTATTTTCATCGAGAAATGATTTATTTAATTCAACCGCACCATCAG
>JAYSYX010000427.1:0-6556 GCA_043727235.1 Bacteroidota bacterium | reverse complement strand
CGTTCCGGATTTTCAATAAGATGTTTTTTAGCTTCATTTCCAACAACAATTCCTCCATTATCACTGAAATAAATAATGGACGGCACTATGCTGGTTTTTTCTTCATCTTTTAACGCGAAAGGTTTGCCGCTTTCCTTTTGAATGACTGCCACCAGGCTATTTGTGGTGCCAAGATCTATCCCAACAATGATCTCCTCCCTTCGAAGTGTTCCTTCCTTTATATTGATCGCTATTTGTGCCATTATTTATAATTGAATGCAAAGATACGTGTTTGCTCCTATGTGCTTAAAATAAAAAGAACCGATAGCATTCACTATCAGTTCTTTAAAAGCAGTTAATAAACTAATTTATTTACCGCCTATCCACAGTTTCTTCTTATATCTGTTTTCCCCGACAATTAATTGCGCAAAATAAATACCCTCCGCAATATCGCCGATAAAGAATTGTTGTTCTTTCGAATTAACCTCAGCGGTAAATACCAATTTTCCTGATGCATCAATAAGCTGCAATGTGCTTGCATCAGCAGGTATATTTGTGAAGGAAATAAAAATGGTATTTTCTGCACTATAAATATCGATTCCGGCTTCAGCTAAACTATTGATAGAAAGCTGATCATCATCCAAAATTGTATATTCCATCATTTCACTCGAAATATCCGTCAAACAATCGCCGGTTACATTTGTAAGTTCAAGAAAAATAATTTCATCACCTTCTACGGCAAGATCCTCATTTACAAGAATTGTGAATTCTGCCGTTGTAGGTCCTCCGCTTGTGAACACCAATGTTTGAGGACTGTCAAAGGTATAATCTGTGCCGTTATCCGCTGTGCTAATGGCAGTATTTATTTGTGCATCAACTGTACAATCGTTGGCAACATCTATATTTACTTCAATTGTTATGGCATCCGTTTCTTCAATAATAGCATCTGTTATCGACGCAAAGGAAATAAGGGAAGGATCAGGAACAGGTGCATCATTTTCGAGAATATGAAGGGTTGTTTGATCCGGAAGTCCCAAAATACAACCTGCGGCAGCAAAAAGGTTAAATACAATATCCTCTTCCGGCTCAGTATCAATATCGTTAATGATGCTGACATTAAAAGTTTGGGAAGTAAGGCCACCTGCTACAAAGGTAACCGGTGAAGGTGCAGAAAATGTAAAATCTATACCCTCAGTGGCAGTAGATAAGGCATCATTTAAAGTAACTTCTACTGTACAATCATAAGAATCGCTCAACTGAATTGTGATAGGGAAGTCGGTGGCAATTTCTGCCGTTTCTTCTTCTGCATTTACAAAAGAAACTGCAGGAGGAGCATCATTATCATTAATAGTAAGTGTATGAACTGAAGTTGCGCCAAAAAGACAAGAACCGGTAACATCAACGAGGTTAAATACAATAGTCTCGGGAATTTCAAAATCAACATCATCAAATATGGCAACATCAAATGATGATGTAGTGGCACCACCGGCAGTAAATGTAATTGGAGAAGGATCCACAAAATTAAAATCACCACCTTCCGAAGCAGTGGTAAGTCCACCATCAATTTCCACATCTACGGTACAATCCGCTGCTGCAGAAATTTGAACGTCCACTGTTACAATTCCCACTCCTTCATTTTCCGTAACTGCTGCATCTGCAAAACTTATTTCTGAAGGTACAACTCCGGTATCACCAGCTTCAATCATTTCATTCGGAGTTGCATTGTAAGCCCAATCTTTAAAAGTCATAGAAACCGGTGCCACAGTTACATCTAATCTTATCCATCCATAATGCAATTCTCCGTCGATTTCAAATTTAACTCCGAGGTATTTATCAGTTACATCAGCCCAGGGTCCATATGTAACACCGGAATAGATGGATGCGAAAAAGGCATAATTCACAGAATTTGTCACAAAATTAGCATCAGCATCTATCAGATTTCCGCTTTCTATGGCACTTGCATAAGGAAAAATAGGGCCTGTGTAACCAACCATTGCATTATTAGGACCACCGATACTCAGACCGGAGTAATTTCCAAATCCATTTACAAACGACCAGGAAGCTGAAGAATCAGAAGCAACCTGAAACAGGAAATCGTCAGTTCCTCCACCATCCATATCCAAGGGTATGTAAAAACCAAGATCGAGGGTAACATCAACGATATCAACATAAACAATTTGCGCTTCCGCCTCTGTTCCAGCAGCAATAAAAGTAGCTGCCATTGCCGAATAACCGGCTAATTTCTTTTTGTTGAGAATTGTAGATTTTTTCATTAACAATTTTTCTTTTAGGTGATTATTAAATTTGGCGCTAAAATAATTAAATCTTGCAAGTTAGATATCATGCAACAGTAAAAAAAATGGAGAATATCATTTTTGCTAAGGTAGAAATCGAATTGAAGCTCACCAGGATCAAGTAAAAAAAATAATTAATAATTGGAATGTTAATAGAACTCTGTCAAGTTGAAGTTGCGTTACAATCATTCAAACTTGCAATAATTTTTCTTAATTTTACAGTATGTGTTCCAGTTATACTTCCAAGTCGAAAATGAAAAAAGAGGAATATGAATTGGCTTATAATGCTGAGTGGGATAAAGATGATGAAAATGCCAAAGACACCTATACCGACGACAGTGGAAAAAATACAATTGGTTATCCCGGAATTACCATGCCCGTTATTACAATTGATAAACAAAAAATAATTCAGGATTATCGGTTTGGATTTATTGCACATTGGGTAAATGCAGATAAATTTAGTGAAGTGCGAAATACTTTTAATGCGCGCATCGAAACAGTTTCCGAATTAGCAACCTGGCGCGATGCATGGAAAAATAAACAGCGTTGCGTTGTATTAACAAATGGGTTTTATGAACACGATAAAAAAAGAAAAATAAAAGTTTTCTTTCATTTAAAAGATGCAGAAAATTTTTATTACGCTGGTATTTACAGTGATTATATCAATAAAAAAAACGGTGAAACAATTAAAACAATGGCAATAGTAACAACCACAGCCAATGAATTAATTTCCGAAGTGCACACTCGTATGCCGGTAATGCTTCGTCCCGGGGATGAAAAGTTATGGATGGATAAAGAAGCAGATCTCAATCATTTATTAATTCAATACGGTCAGCCACTTAATGCATCTTACATCATTATGGAAGACGAAGAACCGAAAGAAACAAAGGTGGGGCAGGGGAGTTTGTTTTAACCCCTTCCACAGCAGAGTTTCTTCTTGAGCGTGTCCCCACAGAGTTACGCGCAGCGAACTCTGTGGATGCGAAGTCTAAGTTTAATTTGCGTTTTCGTATGATTTTCTTCAACCGATTTATTTATCATGTACAATTCAACCTCCGAGGCCACAGAGTTCGCTGCGCGTAACTCTGTGTGGACACTAATAGGATGGAGAACTCAGAACCCAGAACTCCGAGGCCACAGCCCTTCGGGTAACACTGTGGGGACACAGACGTGGTTCAAATCATACGCTCAGTGCGAATTTTTCACGCATATTCTCCCATCCATAACTTCAAACAATACATCTCCGAAACAATTAAAGTAAACGCATTAAAACTTTCCTGAACGCGGCCTTTTAAGAGATAACAATTTTTTCCTTTAAAACGATATTGTTTTGCGGAAGCAGGAAAATGTGCCGTGTCTAACCAATTTCCTTCCGCATCCACAAATGTTCCAAGATACATGGGTTCCCCGCTTTTTGTGCTTGTTGATTTTGTGGTGATGAGATATCCCGTTATCTCCACATTGCGTCCCACCAGTTTCGGAAAATCTTTTACCAATACTTGTTTACTGACGTCGTGCAACACATCATCTATCATGGTAAAAGGACTACACAAAGGAAATCCCATGAGTTTAATTTCATCCCAGGCATCCTCGCGTTTTTCGAAATGTAATTCAGGGAATTGATAGGGCTCAGGTTTTTCTTTTTCAAATAATTCTTTTACAGGATTTGTTTTTTTTGTTTTATTTAACCGACAATAAGCTTCAATTAATAATTCGCGTTTCGAAATTCCGGTGAATCGCAATGCATTTATCGTAATTAATATTTCTAATTGTTCGAGGTTGATAGAGATACGTTTTAAAAGATCATCCATATCCGTATAATGGCCATTTTTTTCTCGTTCGAGCATTAAATTTTCCACTAAAGCAGATTCCATTCCTTTTACATGAATAAATCCCAGATAAATTGTTTTATCATACAAACAAGTGCTCATAAAACTTTTATTTACACAAGGTCCTTCAATAGTTGCACCTGATCTGCGGGCTTCATGCACATAGAGATCGGTGCTGTAATATCCTCCGAAATTATTAATTACCGCAACCATAAATTCGATGGGATAATAGGTCTTTAAATACAAACTCTGATAACTCTCCACGGCATACGATGCGGAATGTCCTTTTGCAAACGAATATCCCGCAAAACTTTCTATCTGAAACCATACATCATGCGCGAGTTTTTCCTCGTAACCCATTTCTTTGCAATTGGAGAAATATTTTTCCTTAATTAATTGAAATTCATTTTTGCTGCGCGATTTTCCACTCATTCCCCGCCGCAAAACATCCGCCTCCGACAAGGTGAGTTTTGCAAAATAATGTGCCACTTTAATTACGTCTTCCTGATATACCATCACACCATAAGTATCGGGCATAATTTCACCCATCACGGGATGTATATCTTTTCGGTGTTCAGGAAAACGATGTCGTTTGATATAGGCATCCATCATTCCCGATTGTGCAACGCCGGGGCGAATAATAGAACTTGCCGCAACCAATGTAAGATAATCGTCGCATAATAATTTATTTAACAAACTCCGCATTGCAGGCGATTCGATATAAAAACATCCGATCGTATTTCCCGACTTTAATTGGTGATTGAGATTTGCATCCTCTTTAAATTTTTTGGTCTGATGAATATCAATTTCAATTCCGCGGTTGCTTTTTACTAATTCCACGGCGTCTTTAATATGGCCCAAACCACGCTGACTCAGAATATCAAATTTATATAATCCGATATCCTCCGCTACATGCATGTCGAATTGTGTTGTTGGAAATCCTTTGGGGGGAAGATGTGTTGCCGTATAATAATAAATGGGTTTATCCGAAATTAAAATTCCACCTGCATGAATACTTAAATGATTGGGATGCCCGTGCAGATATCCTCCGAAGGAATAAATGCTGCGCGCAATTTTATCGGGAATACGAATATCATCACCAAATCTTCTTTCTCCGTAATTTTTTACCATGGCAGCAATTTCATGATCGGGTAATCCGAATGTTTTTGCAACCTCGCGAATAAAGGAACGATCTTTAAAAGTGGTATAGGTTGCGAGCAGACTGGTATGTTCTTCTCCGTATTTATCAAAAATATAATGTGTAACATCATCGCGATCCTTCCACGAAAAATCCAGATCAAAATCGGGTGGAGTTTCGCGAAATAAATTAATGAAGCGTTCAAAATACAGATCCAGTTCCAGCGGATCCACATCGGTAATGCGCAGACAATACGCAATTAAACTATTTGCCCCGCTGCCTCTGCCAATGGTATAAAAACCCTGATTGCGTGCGTATAATACAATGTCGCGGTTGATTAGAAAATAAGAAACAAATCCTTTTTGAATTACAATATCGAGTTCTTTGTTGATACGATCCTGAATTTCTTTAGTAATTTTTCCGTAGCGATAGGTAACTCCTTCGTAGGTGAGTTGCAGTAATAAATTAATATCTTCTTTGGTGCTTCCCGTAAATAACTGAATATTTTTATTGCTGTGAAAAGTGAAATCAAAACTGCATTGATCTATTAATTTTTGGGCATTGTGTAATAAATAGGCGTGATCATCATAGGTTTTGATCAATTCATCATAGGTTTCAAATTGTTCATTTTGTTTTGCGAGATCATCATCGGTTAATTTTGTGATGATACTCAGTTTATCCATCGCCCGCAAAATGCGATGTGCATTATAATCTTTTTTATTTGCAAAGGTGACAGTTTGCAAAGCCACCATTTTTTCTTTTAATTGTTGCTTTTTGGGAAAACGTAATTTTGTGAGATCATTTTTGTTTATGCCGATGTATTCATTTTCATTTAGCTGATAGGTTTTATCCGGATTGTAAGGATAAATAATAAATACATTTTCAAACGTGGGAGCTTCGGAAGGTATATCGATTTTATTTTTTAAATAATAGGAGAGATAGCGGTTCAACTCCGCAAATCCATCCGCATTTTTTGCAATACCAAGAAATAATTTTGTATTGCCGTTTCTGAATTCAATACCTGCCTTAACATCAATATTCACCTTCCGCGCTTCTCCCAACAACTCATACCATCCCGAAGTATTATTGATATCGGTAAGCACAAACGATGTAATATTTTTCTTCTGTGCTTCTTCCAATAAACGTTCTACAGAAAGAATTCCGTAGCGCAGACTGTAATATGAGTGGACGTTTAGGTGCAATTAGCAAATGAGGTAATTAGCAAATTAGCAAATGGGCGATCTCGACCTACCAGGTTTTTTTTTATCTGTGAGGTCTTTTTCGGGATGATGAAGTTCGTTGTGCATGAGAGTTAC
>JAYSYX010000426.1:0-18655 GCA_043727235.1 Bacteroidota bacterium | reverse complement strand
ATACCGATTATAGAACAGAGGATTGTGGTGGTGGAGGTGATGAAAGTACAGATTATTTTTCTATAGATGATTCCTTATCCGCATCCTGCCACATGTATTTTTCTGCCGGAAAATGTGCAAGTGCAATTTCTACCGCGCGTTCGGAAGAAATATCGGCACTCACATTTATTTGCAGATCATTTACAAAATAACCATTTGCAAGATGAATTTTCCCATTTCTTTCGTGGGTGATATGTTCTATACCTTCCACACGAATACCTTTATAAAATTGCGCGTACTTATAATGTTTATTTCCCGCTAAATCAGTATTAGTTTTAAGTAAACGCATTTCATCATCCCCTTTCAAACCAAATATATCCGGCTGTTGTTTAAATATTGCATCTGCTGTATAAGGCGCGTCCTTTCTGAATTCTATCCAGCCTGGTGTACTTTCCGGATGAAGATACAAGCTGAATTTTTTATTCTGCAGATCTTCTCTGGTTACATTTTGTGCTTTTGTTGATGTAATAATGCAGACCAACAAAAAACATCCTGTTATAATTAACTTTTTCATTAGATAAAGTTTTAAGAATGAATTCAAATTATTGCTGATCTTTTAATTGGTCGATTTGTTTTTGCAATTCGATGATGTAAAGGGTGAGCTCTTCAATTTTCTCCATCATGTTCGCCTGCATTTCGCCAACCTCAAATCCATTTGTTTCTACTTCTTTCGCTGAAGGAATTCCGGGTAAATGTTTATTTAATTTTATTGCGGCTTCCAATTCATAAAGTGATGGCAATTTGTAATCATCGGCAAAAACATAATCAGGCCAGCTTTCGCTCATTTGTACTTTTAGTTCCTCGCACATGATCTTTCCGTCGACACTCAATAAATATCCTGTTGCAGGAACTGATGCTCCGATCATAACATTTCCGCTTGAATAACACATGCTGACATTTCCCCCATCATTATTTAAATAAAGTGTGGAGGTAGCACCATTATTTCGCGCCATGATCTCATTATTATCAAGTACAAGATTAGTTGCAGTTGTTAAACCGTTTGTGATAAATCCACCTGATGCCACACCTGCATCAGTTCCACCATCAATTTGCAATTTTGTAACTGCGGAGGTTATTCCCAAACCCAAATTACCACTGAAATATCCTTTTCCATCAAAATATCCTGCCCATCCTGAACCGGCAGTTACAGTACCATAAACACCATATGAAGTACCTGCAGTTGTGGATGCTGTTCCATAAACGCCATAGGTATCTCCCGTTGCTCCAAATCCAAGCCCATAAATTCCATATCCGGTTTGATCGCCATTGGAACACGTTCCTTTAACACCGGTTTGTCCGCCACTTGCCTGAATACCAGTTCCATATCCGAATGTATAAGTGTTACCAACAAGCAAGAGAGGAAAATTAGTTGTTCCGCTACCAACCCAGGCTTTTGAAATATTCATCAAAGTGGAAGTTCCTGTTGTTCTAACATCCAATTTGTAGGAGGGTGAAGTTGTACCTATTCCAATTGATCCGGCACTTTCATAAATGGAAGAATTACCAAGTGTTGTTGTGCCTGTGAATTTTGGTAAATAATTGGTAGTTCCGCTTCCGCCAATTCCACCACCACCACCTGTAGCTGTGGTCATAGATGTTCCGTCAGAAAAACGCAATGTGTTTATATAAGCTTCATCCCATCGAAAGGTACTGCTCCCAAGGTCAAAGGTTCCGGTAGCATTAGGAAGTAAAGACTGGTTAATGGCAGTGCTAACTAAATTTGATAAACTGGTATTTGCTCCCTTTGAAGAAATTGCGGCCCAGGCTGCACCGGTATAATAATAAAAACCGGGGGTAGAGTTTGTTTGGAAAATAAGTAAACCTGTTGCCGGCGCAACAATGGCATCGCGTTGCACTTTTGTCATTCGAGGTGCCAATAATCCCTGTGTGGTGGAAACAACATCCATAGTTGCAGATGCATGCGGTGTAAGGGTTCCCACACCAACACTTCCAGTAGTGGGGAAGGTATTGGTTTGCGCTTTTAATTGACCAGAAATACAAATAAGTATCGCTGTAAGTAGATAGATTTGATTTTTCATAATTGTTTTTTTTTAGATTAAAATGATAATGCAAAAAAAAGGTGGAAACCTGAAGCAGAGAAGGAGAAAATTAAAGGATTGTAGCAGATAGATTTATAATATCCGGATGGTAAAATTTCATTTATCATTCGTACATGAGCCTTTTTAGAAAATATGGTATTTGATGAAAAGAATTACATCCAATAAGACCAAAATGATCCGATAAGAATTTAGCGTTTCAGAGAACTAAAGCCTCGAATTTTACGTAGGTGAGAATAAATACAGTCAAAATCCACCGATATTATGAAATACTCCGTAACATTTTTTTTAATTTCTTTAGTGTATTCGACCACTTTTTCACAAGTAAGCAAAAAAATTGTTGTAGAGCATTTTACTAACACACTTTGTAGTATTTGCGCCACTAAAAACCCGGGATTTTATACCAATTTGAATAACAACGAAGGTATTTTACATTTAGCAATACATCCTAGTTCACCATATAGTGCATGTTTATTGAATCAGAATAATGTAGAAGAAAATGATGATCGCACCAATTTTTATGGATTATACGGTGGAACTCCACGTATAGTAATACAAGGAACTGCCATTTCACCGGCAGAGGATTACAGCGATGAATCATTATTTGATCCCTTCAAAGATCAGGTTTCACCTGCCAGCATTCGTTTTGAGCAAACTAAATTTAACACCGATTCAATCCAATGCAATATTATTATTAAAACGGAAGCAGAAAATACTTTAGGGGATTTACTTTTGTTTGTAGCACTTGCAGAAGATACACTTTTTTATAGCAGCCCAAATGGGGAAGACCAACATTACGATGTATTTAGAAAATCGATGTTTTCTGCAGATGGAATAACGGTAAATTTACCTTCTGAGGTTGGAGATTCCATAATTTTATCAACTTCTGCAGCATTGAATTTTGCATGGAATTCTGATCGCATCTATTCAATTGCTATTTTACAAGAAAGTGGTTCAAAAGAAGTTGTTCAATCGGAAGCATCGGATGTTTTTATAGATTCTTTAGTTGAAGCGACGTCCATAGACAATTTGAATGAACCATTTAGCCTCACCATTTTCCCTAATCCGGTTATTGATGATCTCCTGCTTATCAAAACTTCAGAAAATTTGGTAAATACTTTATTGCTGTTTGACCTAAACGGAAAATTGTTTTATAGCACCACCTTTAAAAATCAGCATTCTCTTTCCTTAGAAAATTTTGCTCAGGGTGAATATTTACTCAAAGTGATAAATGAAAAAGGTGTGATCGACAGAAAATTTGTAAAGTTTTAAAAAAAGCTATATTGTAAAGTGTGAATAAAATTTTTACAGGTTTCATCAATATAGGTTTTATTTATACCAATCTTGTTAGTGTAACAAATACACTAAGTGTTTATACAGAAACTTACATTTGTTTATTTATTGCTGATAATTAATTTTTGCGCGGCATCTTTTGATTTGATTAGATATATTCCAGCCGATAGTTCAGAAATATTTAAAGTTTGAAATTCGGATAATACTTTAGATTGAAATACAATTTTACCTAAGGCATTTATTATGAAAATGTCTTCTGCTTTTTCAAAATTATTGGAACTTATAACTAATTGATCAAAAGCTGGATTTGGGTAGATATTTAGGTTCGACGGAATAATTGTTTCCTCCAAACCCACTTCAAATTCCGTTTCCAATTTCCAGATTTCCGCTCCCACTGCATCTGCATTGCCGTTTAAAATTGCCATCCCATTATAAGTGATCATAGAATAGGGATAACTAAGCTCGTTGCATTCCAATAGTTGAAAAGTGCCGTCAACAGTGCCATTACTCTGAAAAACCGTAGTGCAACCATTGGCATCATCGTAGCCGCTGTAAACAATATTATTTCCGCTTATAACAGTGGCGGAGAACGCATCAAATGCACCGGATTCAAATTCAGATAAAAATTTCGTCCCTGCATTTGTCCCGTCAGTTATCCATAAACCATTATCAAAATCAGCGTTAGTGGCAGAAAAATATATTTTGTTTTCTGAGGGAAGAAATGCGTAATTTCCGGGTAAAACATCATCTCCATTTTCATCAAATAATTTTTGAGTTTCGGCAGTTGTTCCGTCGCTGATAAAAATAAAATCATCATCACCATTATCTGCCACAAAAAACATCATATCATTTAAGATAAAGAATTGCTTTGGATCTGAACCGTCTCCATCGTCTTCATTTATATTCATGAATAATTCGGTACCTGAAGCTGTTCCATCTGTGCGCCATAATTCCTGATCATAAGGATCTCCATCTCCTCCCCTAAAATAAATAAAACCACCGTATGCGATAAACATATTCTGATATTCGGTGGCAGTAACCCACATTTGTTTTAATAAAATAGTTCCTGCTTCTGTGCCGTCACTTTTCCATAATTCAGATTCGCCAACTGTATTTTTGCACCTGAAATAAATATTATTTTCTATTGCCGTAATAAATTCCGGGACACTACTTCCTCCAATGGCAAGATCTTTAAGAAGATATGTTCCAGCCTCTGTCCCATCGCTGCGCCAGAGTTCAATATTATTTCCACCGCCGTCGGCCGCGAAATACAAAATATCATTCATTTCAGCGAAATATTGCGCCGACATAAATATCGAATTGGAGTTATCGCCTAAACCCGGATTTATATCTTTTATCATATAAGTTCCGGCCTCTGTGCCATCACTTCTCCAAATTTCTGATCCATGCACATTATCTGTGGCCCTGAAATACAAAATATCGTTCATCACAATGTGCTCGCTTCCGCAACCGAATACAGATTCACACATCGACTGTGCACCCGGCCCTATGTTTTTCACCATGTAAGTTCCTGCCTCCGTAGCATCTGTCCTCCACAATTCAATGCCATTAATTCCATCATTGGCGGGGAAATACACAATATCATTTATTTCTATGAACCAGCCCGGATCGCTGTTTTGTTCGCCCGGATTTATGTCTTTTATCAGCTGAAGTAAAGGCTGAGCTTGCATTTTGACGGAAATGCCTAAGAGAAGGATGATAATTATTTTCATATAAAAGGTTTGAAATTTCATTCTGCAAATTGACTGTTTTTTTATGAGAACGGCAAGGAGAAAAAAGGGGGATTGTAGGTGGAGGTGGTGAGCAGTGGCAGTGGCAGTAGCAGTAGCAGTCCTCCGTCGCTAAAGCTACGGAGGATAAATTTTTAACATTGGAGCAGATTGCTTCGAATAATAGTTTGCCTTTATTTATAACTTCCTTGACTTTATAGTAGGAAACTACAGTCTCATCCGGCGGGTGTATTGAGGCTTTCGCTCTCAGCGAAGGTCTCAATAAAGCCTATGACAAAAATTAAAACCATCGGAGGAAGCGAGAGCCTCACTGGTGGTGGACATTTACCTCTAGTGAGACCCTCGCTGAGAGCGAGAGCCTCACTTAGGAGAGTATTGGGGCTTTCGCTTAGCGAAGGTCTCAATAAAGCCTATGACAAAAATTAAAAGCATCGGAGGAAGCGAGAGCCTCACCGGTGGTGGACATTTACCCCTAGTGAGACCCTCGCTGAGAGCGAGAGCCTCACTTAGGAGAGTATTGAGGCTTTCGCTTAGCGAAGGTCTCAATAAAGCACAGGACAAAGAGAGAGGCCCTCCTATAAGAGAGAGCCTCTCCCCAAACAAATTATAATTTTTTCTATCTTTTCCAAAAACGCGTTATATTCGTGAATGCAAAATACGCAGTTGCAGGAGGTATTACAAAAATTTACAAAAAAGGATCTGAAATCGTTTTCAGATTACCTGCGGTCTCCATATTTTACAAAGAAAACAACTCTTTTAAGTTTTTGGGAGGAGATAAAGGAGTTCGCGCCGGATTATGAAATAGATGAGCTTCGGAAACAACAAATTTGTGAAAAAATATCGGGAAAAATATTTAGTGATACCTATTACAGAAATTTATGTTCTGATATGTTGGAAATTGTAATTAATTACATGGCAGAAGAAGAATTTCACAAAGCGCCACATGATATTGCACAGTTTAGGAATGAGGCATTATTAAATGCGGGATTATTTAATCTTTTGGAAAAAAACATTAAACAAACCGATCAATTAATTGATAAATCGTTATTGCCTCATCCTCAGAAATTATACCATAAAATACGCATTGATGATTATTCCATCAACATGCATATCAGGAGGAATAGAAATAAACATGAGAACCTCACGAAACTAATGTTAGACATCGACAGGCCAAAAAAAATAATGGATTATGCGCTTGGAAAATCTTTATTGCATATTTTAAATCACTACAGAGCAAGTAAACTGTTAAAACAAACATTTGATCACAATTTTGTTGAACATTATTTTTATATTTATGAAAACGGATTAAGCAGTAATGATACCTTTGTTAATGCCTATTACCTCGCAACCAAACTTACTACAACCGGCAACGAACAATATTATTTTAAGTTAAAAGAGATTCTCTTTCAGAACGATCAAACCTTACCTGCCAACGACTGCGCTAATTTACTTGTCGTGTTAATTGATTTTGTTTTTCCAAAAGGAGAAACCGGCGATCGTAAATGGTTAATGGAAATGTTTGAAATTTATGATTTTCGATTAAATAATAATTTCTGGAAATTACATGCTGATTTTGCATATACTTCGTTGATCAATATTGTACAAACTTCATTGATCCTGGGTAAAATAAATTATGCTGAAGAGGTAACTATTAAATTCGGACCACTTACCTCGCCACCGGTACGCGATCATATTCTCAATTTATGTAATGCCTGGATAAGTTTTTATAAAGGAGAAATTGAAAAGGCTCATCAGTATTTAATTCCAATTGAATCAGAAAATATTGTGATCAAATACAGTTTACGAACCATGCAGGCTATGATCTATTTTAAGACAGCTAATTATCAGGTATTGCATTCCTATATTGACAGTTTTAAACATTTTATAAATTACAATACCGAAGCAATTCAAGATGTGATCCAAAAATCTGGAATTTCATTTTGTAATTTGTTGAATCTGTTGGTAAAACTTAAACTGGATCCGGATAAAAAAAATACAGAGCGGCTGCGAAAGGAAATTCTTGAAAGTGAATTTCTTATGAAGGAATGGTTCCTTCAGCAGTTGTAATTTAAATTTACGCGCCACGTTTCCTAAATTAAATAAAAACATTAAATTTGCCTTGCATACCCACACATGAAAAAGGTTATTATACTAACTACTATTTTTACATTAGGGTTCCCTATTCTGTCGAAGGCGCAGTTGACATTAAATTGTGAATTTGACAGCACCGGTCTTATTCCACTTACCGATTTGGGAACCGGGTTCTACGAGGGTATTCAGGGAGGTTTATATCCCGGAGGCAGCAATAACATGCCATTGCTACACCAACAAAAGGGAATTGAAATTTCACAAACAATTGAACCCCTTAATGAGGCCGGCATAGTTAATTACGATACCGGAGAGGTGCTTTTTGTAGGGATGGGTGGATCCAATGCTTCAAATGCCTATAATATGTTCATCGATACCATGAAAAAATACGATTGGAAAGGAACGAATCCGTGTATGAATGTTAAGGGGCTTTTTTATGGGGGTAAGGACCTTCATGATATGATAGATTCTACTTCTACCTTCTATTGGGATGAAATACAAGGGCGTTTATTTAATAGGGGCGATACATGGGAGCAGGTTCAAGTTGTTTGGATACTTGAACAAAGCGAATTGGCAACTGCCGATTTAAATTATTACATCGATTATGTTGCTGATCAATACACAACGCTCATGCATATTTTATTGGATAGTATGCCTAATCTCAAAATGGTATATATAAGTGGCTTTCATTACACCGGCTATACACATCCTGATCATGAAATCTATGATTTTTTGGTGGAACCCAAGGGATACTGGGGTAATCTTGCAATAAAAGAATTGATAGCACGCCAGATCAACGGAGATCCGGCTCTGGTTTTTGAAGGACCTGAAAGAGTTGCTCCCTATCTAAGTTGGGGACCTTATTTTTGGGCTGATGGAGTTAATCCGAGAGGAGGTGATTTTCTTACCTGGCCTTGTGAGGATTACAGGGATGATGATACAGGTGGAGGATTCCATTTAGAGGAAATTGGAAAATATAAGGAGGCGAAAATGCTTATCAATTTTTATGAATCGGATACAATAGCCCATTGGTGGTATAAAGAGGGAGAACAATGGCAGGCATGTGTTAACGACACCACCGGATATTTAGACGAATATAAATTAAATTACCGCGACCCTGTTGAGCAGGCGATAAAAGTTTATCCCGCACACACTAAAGATGTTATTACAATTGAAATTCCCGGTATAGAGCAAAATGACCTCAATTGCAGCATTTATAATTTGGAAGGAGAAAAATTATTAATTGAAAGTATAAATACTCTTAGCACCAATAAATACCTTTTAAATGTAGAAAATTATCCGGAGGGAATGTATGTTTTTGTGGCTCATTCGGAAAATGGACCTGTGCGGGCTAATTTTTATATTAAAGATTATCTGATTGAAATTGAACCTTAAAAATATTAATGCTTTCCTGATTCAGATTTAATTTGATCGGCAGGTTTTTCTTCCGGTAATTCTGTTTTATGTTCCTTGAGCCTGCCGTATTCGCGTTCTACCGAACTTTCATCATCGTGATAAGCATTCCAATAATGAATTACCAGGCCTATTCCCCATCCGCAAAAAGTATATAGAAACCAATATGTTAGCGGACCCCTCTCCACAGTTTGATCCCAACTTAAATACCAAATAACAGCAAGGGCAATATTTACAAGAATAAAAACAATTCTATGCCTGCGAAATGAAACGCGTTTCTGCGCCATTTTCCAGATTTTATCGTCGAGGTTTGGTTGCATTTGCCTTGATTGAAAGGTAAAGATAGGAAAAAAGCGAGAGAATGGATGAAGGGTATGGGACACGGGAATCGGGATACGGGATACGGGATACGGGATAAGGGACACGGGAATCGGGATACGGGATACAGGAATCGGGACATGAGACAAAAAGATTGACAACAAAGGACTTCTAGTACCGAAAATTACTTACATACTTGAAACAATTTTGATATTTTATGTATATTTGATGATTGGAATGGTAATTCCTGATGTTTTCTCCTCCTCATTTAATTAAAAATCGTAATATAGCTTTATAGATTAAACAAACACTAAACATATTTTACACACACACACACAAATCTTGGCATTATGCTCAAACACACACTCACCTGCATTTTGTTAACTTTATCTATGGGATTATGCGCCCAATTGGAGGGGCTATATGAACCAGATGAGGAAGCAATGGCAGCAGACACCCTGATCAACTGTTTAAATGACTCCACAGGGCTTATTCCCTTAACTGATATGGGAAATACCTTCTATCATAGTGTCCAGGGAGGATTATACATGGCTGGTTCAAACCTGTTAAAAGGCACCCATAAAAAAATGGGCACTGACCTCTCCTATTCGATCAAGCCACTTGACACACTTGGGCACATCGATTGGGACAATGGAAAAGTTCTCGTGTATGGCCTCGGTGCATCCATTGCTTCCAATGCCTTTAATGCGTTTACCGATACCTTAAAAGATTGCGATTATGAGGGAATGAGCGAATGTGTAAAAGTAAGAGGAATGTTTGTAGGCGGAAAAGATCTCAACAATATGATCGATTATGACAATCCTTCCTTTTGGAATCAGCTTCGCGATAAAATGGCTCTAAAGGGAGAAACTCATGCTCAGGTCCAGATACTCTGGATACTGCAACACAGCGACAATGATACAATTGCCGATTTTGATATTTATTATAATTCGGTTATAGAAAAATATGTAACACTGATGCAAATTTTAAAGGACACCTTTCCAAATTTGAAACAGGTGTTTCTTTCGGGTATGCATTATAGCGGATATATGTCGCCGGATCATAAACGTTACAATGCCTATGCTGAACCTATGGCGTATTGGTCAAACCTTGTAATTAAAGGTTTAATACAACGACAAATTTCGGGTGACCATGCGTTGGAGTATACGGGCGCAAATATTGAAAGCGCCTGGATAGGCTGGGGACCTTATTTTTGGGCAGATGGTAAAAACTCCAGAGATTATGATGGGCTGGCATGGAATTGTGATCAATTCAGAACTGATTCCACCGGAGGAGGATTTCATTTAATAGATTCCAGTTACGGTTTTGGCATTGAGGCTGCCATGTTACAAACATTCATGGAAACGAATCCTGTTGCCTCTATTTGGTTTAACAATAGCACATTATGGTCCGATTGTTCTGATGATACGCTCAAAATATCTTCAACTGGTTCTGAGGAGAATAAAATTCGAATATTTCCAAATCCTGTTTCCACTGACTTTTCATTATTGTTGCCGGATTCAAATGCAGACCATATTATGGTTTCCATTTTTAATGAATTAGGCGTTTGTGTTTACCGGCAATTTTTGGAAAGTTACATCGCCCCTGTATTGGATATTCACCACAATTTACAAAGTGGAATATATATTGCAGAAGTTTTGACCAATACAAATAAATTCACCACGAAATTTATTGTTTCAAAGTGATCAAGATAATTTTATGCAGATAGCTTTTAACTATCGATTTGATTCATCCTTAAAATATGATCGTATCAATTTTCAAAGTGAACTTTATTAAGGCGGCATGAATATTTTAAATGGTTGTAGGTTTTAAAATACAATTAGACATAAAAATCTTAAAAGAATTTCACATGATTACAAAAATATTACTAATTTCGTTTTTTATTGAGGGAGCGTATCAGAAGTGAATTATACCGGATTTTGGGTAATATCTTAATTTATCATCCTTCTACAACAATCAAAAATCATATTATTAAACCTAAACAAATTATCGAATATTTAGAAAAATCATACATACATATTACTAATTCCTAAACCAAATTCATTTTTATGCAGAAACACACACTCACTTGCATATTGGTTTTGTTTGCGAATTGTCTTTTCTCCCAAATTGAAAATTGGAACAATTTAGGGGAAACGGGTGATACATCCGATATTACAATTCTGCATGACTCACCAACCTCTATAGAATGCTCCCGAGATTCTACCGGATTAATCCCACTTACCGATCTAGGCCTAAACTATTATAATGGAATTCAAGGCGGGTTATATACCTCGGGTAGCAATGTTTTAGCTGGAAGTCATAAAAAAAAGGGCGTTGACATTTCAAATGCTTTAAATCCATTGGATACATTAGGTCAAATCGACTTTATGTCAGGTAAAGTTTTGATCTATGGCCTTGGAGCATCCATTGCTTCTAATGCATTTAATGCATATATGGATACTTTAAGGGGGTATGATTACGAAGGAGTTAGCGGATGTGTATCCATTAAGGGCATGTTTGTCGCTGGAAATGACCTCGATGATATGATAAATTTAGAGCCGCATGGTTACTGGGAACAACTTCGATCAAAAATGGCTTTGAAAGAGGAAACCCCCAGTCAGGTCCAAATTTTATGGATTTTACAACACAGCGACAGTGATACTACTTCTGACTTTGAAACCTACCATAATAGTGTTATTGAAAAATATGTAACACTAATGCAAATATTAAAGGATTCATTTCCAAATCTTAAGCAGGTATATCTTTCCGGTATGCATTATACCGGTTATATGTCACCAGCACATAAACGATATGAGGCTTATTCAGAACCAAGGGCATATTGGGCGAATCTTGTTATAAAGGATTTGATTCAAAGACAAATTACAGGCGACGTTGAATTAAAGTATCAGGGTGCAAATATTAAAAGTGCGTGGATCGGATGGGGTCCTAATTTTTGGGCTGATGGTAAAAATGCAAGAACCTACGATGCACTGGCCTGGAATTGCGATCAATACAGAACAGATACTATTGGTGGAGGATTTCATTTAATAGATTCCTCTTATGGATATGGAATTGAGGCTTCTATGTTAAAGGTCTTTATGGAAACAAATCCTGTTTCCAGCATTTGGTTTAATGATGGAGCTGCTTGGGAGGATTGCGGTGTGGATACTTTGAAAACTTCCTCCAATTTTGGTAGCGCAGAGAATATTACTGTGTTCCCAAATCCTGCTAAAGCAAATTTTTCTATCCTTTTGCCTGAACAAATACCGGAAGATTTTTCAATCAACATTTATAATGAATTAGGAATAAGTGTTTACCGGAATTTCTATGAAAAATATACATTTTCTGCTATTGATTGCAGTGTGGAACTGCCAAAAGGTATTTATGTAATTAAGTTAACCGGAAAATTTATTAGTTACCAAACAAAACTATTGATCGTAGAATAAAAAAACTATTTTAGAGTAAGCAGTCGGTGAATTACACCTCCAAATAATCAAATATTTTCTATACCTGCTGGCTTCTAGTTTTGAGGGAGCAGTTCGCTAATTTGAGAGAGTTTGGTTTCGTTTATTCTTAGCCATCCATTATTGCGGATTAATGCCATGTAAATTACATGTTACAAAAATGAATGGATCATGGCTGCACGTTTTGCACCTTCATGTTAATCTGCAAATAAAACAAGCGAATGTGAGTTCGGTGTGCTTCCTCTTATTTCCTGTCCTTTATTTCCTGACTCCTTCCTCCCAGAGGTACCAAGGACTGAAAATCCTTATGTAATAAACATAAACCCATTAAATTTACTGTTTTAGAACCCACTGAACCCGTGGGGATGCGTTGGTTTTTTCAGCATAAAATATGGAGGATATTAATGACCCAAGAAATTGCAATAATGCTGAAAAAAAATAAGGTAATTTGAAAAATTTGGGTGTAAAAATTTACTACTTCGTGATTATGAAAAAGGTGCTTTAAAAAACACAGGACTTAAAATCCTGTGGGCCAATGCAGAAATGAGGGGTCAATTTAATTCCAAATATTTTTGACATTAAAAACAAAATATGGAAGTAATTTGTATTGAAAAAGAAGCATTTTATACCCTTATTGAAACGGTTTTGCTCCGTTTAAAAGAAATGGAAACCGAAAAAGAGGATAAATGGATTTCAGGCGAGGAAGTGATGAAAAAACTGCGCATTAAAAGTAAAACAACCCTCCAAAGACTGCGAGATGAGGGTCAAATCCGTTTTTCACAACCGGAGAAAAAAATTATACTCTATGAAACTGCTTCACTTTATGCTTACCTGGAAAAACATGTAAAAAATCCCTTCTGACCGAAATAAACAAGCCCGATTTAACTTTGGTCAAAAAATTTGATACTTTTAGCAAGTAAAACATTGATATCGAACAAAATTCAATAATGGGACATAAAAATTTATTTGAAACTTTTTATGGGGATTTTAGGGAATTTAATTATGGTCCCTTTGGGATGACGCTGGAAGGAAGAAATTGGGAGGCTGGAAGCGAATATCGATATGGGTTTGGCGGCTGGGAAAATGATGACGAGATAAAAGGCACAGGAAGTCACCTTTCCTTTGGTGACTATGGTTATGATCCCAGATTAGCAAAAAGATGGCGAACAGACCCATTCGCATTATCATATTCGTGGATTTCTCCATATGCTGCATTTGCAAATAATCCTCTGTATTATATTGATTTGGATGGTGAGAAAATTAAGCCAGCCAATAAAGAAACTAGAAAATTGTTGAGAGAATTAAAGAAAAACGGAACTGAAGAATTTCAATCAAAATTGAAAACTTTAAGAAAGAGTGATGTAATTTATAAGGCTAATTTTTATGCAACAAACGAAGAAATCAAATCAAATACAAAAGGATTAACTACTCTACAAAAGCCAATCGGAGTAACAACTTATGATTTCGCAGCAAGTGAAAAGAAAGGAAAGGATGTTGTAAATGTTTTAGTTACGGCTGGCGATCTACAGGGGTATGATAAAAGATTGGTTGCAGTTAATGAAATTGTTGGTGCGCACGATTTTGAAGCAAGTAAAGTTGGTTATGCTGAAAAAGAAGGCAATACATTCGCTTTTGCTTTTGACGTCGGAGATGAATATGATCAAGCAATGGATGTAATTGCTTATGCAGAAAAAAATAATATTGCTCTACCAGAAAAAAGTGCCTACTATGGTTTAAAAAACGTACGAGATAATAATACATATATGCCGACTCGTGAACAAAAACTAGATGCTGCTAGATTAGTATTAAATAATGGCTTTGGGTATGAATTTCCAGATACAAAATCTAAAACGCCTTCAGGCGAGGTTGGAATTGCAAAAAATAAACCTGGAGATAAAGGAACCAAATTTGTTTATCGGGAAAATGGGAAAACAGTAAAAGGGAAAATTGAATAATATGATTAAAGTTATTAGCATTACATTTGCATTTTTGTTACTGTCGCTTGGTTGTGCATTTTCACAATCATTCCTAATTAGCAAAAAATTGTTCCCTATTAGTAACAATTTTGTATATCAAATTCATTTACTTAAAGATGGACTGATAGCAGATAGCATTAAGATTTCAAATCCAGTACATTTTACTTCATGGGATACGATGCAATTAAATGAAATTAATAAAAATGAATGTATCGTTTTTCATCAACAAATAGAAGATAACACCTTAACTTATGATACACTGCTTATTTTAGAGCGATATGTGGTAATTAATAGTGACAAGTTAGTAAAACAATCGGGGTTTGAATTAAAAATGATTGATAATTTAAGGCATTATGATTATTTTCTTTTGGACAATAATTTTATTTTATATAATAAAGAAGGGGACTTGATTAAGACATATTCACTTTCAGCATATTCAAATTTGCAGGAATTAGCAATCGACATTTCGAGTCAATAATTTATCTTAAATCAGCCGCTTTACAAAACGGATCACAGCTCAAAGTTTGCTTACAAAAAATTTAAATTTAGTTTATTTTATTTAATGTGGTTTACACAAAAAATAAAGGTCCAACATTTTCAAATTTATTAAAACACAATATACATTATGCCTATTCAGCAATAATATTTTTAATAATCTATTGAGTAGTTAAACTAATAATATAATCCATTGAATTTCCAATTTTATGTGGATAAAACTTCTTACTACCTGTAAAATCAGCTTCGTAGATATTCTCCCATTCTGCAGGATAAAAATAAGAAAACCAATTATAATATAAATAAAACGATGTTACCTTTAAATTTGTCTTATCTACCATAGATCTGAAATTATCAAAGCCATCGACACTCAACATGTGAGCGAAACCACCATCAACATAATATACGTCTTCTGAATTTCCACTTATACAATCTATAAAACCTTGGAAAAGCAGTGGCTCTCTCTTTTCTAAATTATTCTTTGGAATTGAAAATCCTGAAAGATAGGACTTTCTTAATCTGTAAAAGAAATCGTAATCCTCTTCGTAATATGTTGATAGTTTCAGTAAACTCTCATCTGTCATTTCGGAAAGATGCTTAAATAAGATTCTTTTAAGTCGCCAGTCGCTATATTTGTATTGATATATGTAGTATAAATCCCATATAAACTGAACATCCGAAATATTTGTAGAGTTCACTATATATAAATCATAAATTCGTTGATACTCATCTTTAATATTTTGAGCACTATAATTTTGTCCAATATTTAGTAAATTTTTATATCGCTCATAAAAAGTAATATTAAAAAGTGCTGAAATTATCAATGCGGGCTCAACATCATTATTCAGATCGTAACATTTTATTCGTACATTTGGATTTTTATTTTGAATTTCATTATATAAATTTAATTTGCTTTTTAAGTAGTTTCTACCATAATAGAACCAAAATTCAGTTGTATTATTACTTTCTAAATACCTATTAAGAAAATATTCAGTAACAACTGGATATTCTGCCAATATGTATTTTAGTTCACAACTATCTGATAAATATTCTACGATTTCTTTTTGTACAATTAGCGAATTTGCCATTAAATTTGATTTATCTTCAGAGTCCATTGAGGATGCCTGGTCCAGATGAAGATCTCCAACCAAATATATTTTCGACTCGCAATTCATTTCGATTGAGTCTTGTGAAAAAGAAATATTGAAAATGTGAATCCAGATGAAAAATATTAGAAGTTTTAAATTAATCATTAATAATATCGTTTTCTTTTATTATAACTAGTATTAGGATTAAATGTGATATTTGTTACAGTTTTATTGGTCCTGAAAATCCGCCATTTATAGGTTTTAACTGTTTGAACAACAGGAGTGTTTGTGTTTACAATTGTGAAGCGATAATTTGTATTGGTTCCACCACCATTAGGATTAGGATTTACAACAACTTGGATACAAGTGGTTCCTCCAGGTATCACAATTTGGTTTGTTCCCGTCTCAGAACCAACTGGACCTCCAGGAGTACCACTACCGCCCGGACTTGTATAAATTGTCGCTCCCGTATTACAATCTGTTATGATAAATTGGTCAGGTACAGCAAATGCATCAGTATTTACTACACAATTAGAACCTGGGGGTAGATTATAGGTTTGATTAAAAACTTGGTTCGTTTGCACACCTGAAGGTGTGCCAGTTGCAACAACATCTAAATCATATGTCGTGACTTCTTTTGTTTGAGCATCTCCACTAAAGTCAAATTCCGTTCCTCCTATATTTCTTTCATCCTTTACAATTGGACTATTTTCTTTAAAAGGCAATTTGCAGCCCGGTTCACCAGTAAAACTATCACAACATTTATTTTTGAATTGACGTTTTTCATACCATTTGTTAAAATGTGTGTCATTATATTGAAAGGTTATAACCCATAAAAATTTTCGGAAAAATTTCAAATCACTCTTCGTTTTATGTCCATTTGCATCAGTTGGTGCCGCACTAGGGCTCGATATATTTCCCCTTCTATCAAAGAAACAAATTGGGCTATTATTGAGTGCGGAATAGAGAGATTGCCAAGGCTGGTTAATAGGATCTAAATTCCATCTTCTTCCCAATCTTGTATCATACTCCCAAAATTCTGCGGTATTTAAATTTCCGTTTCCATACACTTCATCATCCTGTTCTTGCCCATTAAACCCATATCTATACTCACTTCCACCGCTCCAACTTCTACCCACCAGTACGCTCCCAAAGGGATCATAATTAAAGGTGCTTGAAAAATAGTATAGAGTTGAATGATTCATTGATGTTTCAATTTTAATCTTTCAAAAATTTTACCATTACATTTCCATCTGGGGTTTTAATTTTCAACAAATAAATACCTGAAGCAAATTTACTTACATCAATTTCTAAAGGCGATGTTACGCTATCATCCATCCACATAATTTGACCAGCAATATTTATGATCTCAATAGTTGATTTATCATATCCGCTATATTCAACAAACAAAACATCCTCCGTCGGATTCGGATAGACTTTGATCGAATATAAAATAGTTTCCTTTATAGTCAAACCTTCATCAATTACCTTATTGCAATTATTGTCAATTCCATCTAAAATTTCAATTGCTCCTGGATAAATAAAAGGGTTTGAATCGTCGCAATCGGTACTGTCAATAATGTATCCTATTACTGGTAAACACCAAACTGAATCTATTTCAGCGTTTCCATAATTATCTCCATCTGCATCAATATAATACGTAATAAAAGTTAAATCCTCATCAATAGTTAAATTGCAATTATCATCAAAAGAATTACATGTTTCAATTGCAGCAGGGTTAACTAATATATTCAGATCATCACAATCTGTTGAATCAAAAACATAACCTGCAATTAATTCTAAACAGGAATTAATAAATAAATCTGCATCGCCGAAACTATCGCCATCGGCATCAATATAAAAAGTATTAATTGTTAATTCTTCATCAATAATAAAATTGCAATTATCATCCAAATCATTACATAATTCTGAGGCAAAAGGATGTATATTGTTATTAGTATCGTTGCAATCTGTATTATTGATTACATATCCTGTGGGAGGGAAACAGGTCAATATCGTATCTGTAATATTTCCAAAACCATCATTATCAGTGTCGGCATAAAAAATTAATGGAGTTAAACAATCTTCCGGAAATAATTTTACGACCCAGTAGTCAGCATATCCGGTTCCGGTGCCCATATTTCCTTCAGTTTTATCCCAAGAAATTTCTGAGTGTGAATATCTCCCAATAATAAGTCCTCCGTCCACGGCAAAGTCGATAGCATATAAAAAATCTGTGGCAGTGCCTCCGATAGTATTATCCCATAGCATATTTCCATCAGAATCAACTTTAACAATCCAATAATCGGTCTGCCCAAAATTAATTTCCGATTTGTCAAATCCAATTTCTGAAAGTGATCCTCCAGCAAGAATAAATCCACTGTCGAATGCTTCATGAATATCAAGTAAATTATCAGATGAAGATCCACCAATGGTATTCTGCCAAACAATATTTCCATTGATATCCAATTTAAGAACCCAAAAATCATTACTTCCGAATGCACCAATTGAATTTTCAGTTTTATCTCCGAAAATATCAGAGGATGAAGTTCCCCCTATGATATATTCTCCATCACTTGTCTGCTTAATACTTTTTGGTATATCATCAAAATTGCCCCCAATCGTATTTTGCCAAAGAATGTTACCAATTGAATCAAGCTTTATTATCCA
>JAYSYX010000425.1:0-2619 GCA_043727235.1 Bacteroidota bacterium | reverse complement strand
GAGACAATCTAAAATAAATGAGTTGCATAACTATAAAAATAATTTACATGATTCTCACAAACTTAATATTTGAAAATAAAAAAAACGTAGCCAAGATTTATACCAATACAATATAATTCACTAATTTCATATTATTGCCCCCTCTTGTTTAACCTAATTGCCTGCTTTCTTCAGCTAAACTTTTGTATTTCCTAATGCTTAAAGTATTCGTGCATAGGTTCCCAATAATATTCAATCCACCCACTATTCAATGCATCGGCTTTGTGCTTAGGAATGTCTGTTTGAGTGAAAGTTAAATTTGTTCTGGTACCGCTTTGTTTTATCAAAAAAGTGCATATAGAATAGTGGTCATCGGGCCAGCCTTCTTCAGCAAAATGCCATGCCTGAACTATTTTTTCGTTCACAGTTAATTCAATATTGTATCCATGGCAATAGCCATCATAAACACTGAACTTACCATTTTTATCATTGTCTATAGTGGCAGCCGATTTTGTAAATTCAGCATGTTTTTTGTCATCTAACAATGCCTGGTAAACATCTTTTGGTGAGGCATCAAAAGTTATTGTCTGATTAATAGTTTTTGTTTTCATTTTATATAATTTGTATGATTAATGCTGGTGCGAGTTTTTATCTCGTGCCATTTACATTAGGATTTTTTCTACAACTCTGGCTTCTGAACTTTCTGACCAATCCCTGCTTGTTTGCTTTAGCTTTTCACCCTCTGTTTTTTTGTCCACTTCCCGATGACAACTTATTATGGCCAATACTATACATTTGGTCAAGACGTGTCTGAATATCTTAATGGACATAATAGTGATTTTATAAAAAGGTATTATTCAAACAATATTTAAAGTCAGAACTAAATTTACTGCAAATAAGTGATGATAAAGAGTCATTTTTCAATAATCTGAAAATGGTCTGAAAATTATTTTCAATATTTTTTACTTTTACTTTGAATATCAAAGTACTTTTATTTATTTTTGCTATTCAAAGTACTTTGATGTTGATATTTGACATTGTTTTTAATTTCAATGATCATTCAACTTAAGGTTCCATAAAATAACAACCTCTAACATTTAATCTAAATTAATATGACTCAGACTAAAAATTTTATTAATCAATCATTTAACGCAGCTGCATACATCAAACCAATTCTGATCGGTGCCGGATTTGCACTATTTGTAATCACTTTCTTCTTACTGTCGGACAAAAATCCAGATCCATCATGGGGACAATATTACATGATCAAGCCTTTGATCATAGTGCCATTTGCAGGAGGATGCGGAGGTGCATTTTATGCATTTATGGATTCAATTGAAAAGCATGGATTTTGGCAAAAATTAACTGCACTGTTTATATGTATTATCGTTTATATTTTTGGACTCTGGATGGGTTCAGTTTTGGGATTGAACGGAACGTACTGGAATTAATTTCCATTGTACAACTACCTTATTATAAATTAACAGCGCATATGCAATTATTTGCGGAGAAAAATTCGATCGTCAGGAAGATATGGGGTAAGAGTGATACCATCCTCTTTATTTTTGCGGGTGCCTCAGCGGAGTTTGCGCTCAATAAAGCCGTGGACTGGCTTTATTTTACCGGGAAATTGCCCGCCGATCCTATGGGAAGGCTTTTCTCTACGGTGAGTTATGCAAGGAAAATTGTCTTTTCGTCCATGACTGATGCCCACAAGGCAATTGACAGTTTAAACTATATTCATGCGGCCGTAGAACAAAACCGCGGCTCATCGATACCGGATTGGGCTTACCGGGATGTACTCTTTATGCTGATCCATTACTCCATTGCCTCATACGAATTGCTCGAAAAAAAAATTAGTGCAGAAGAAAAGGAAGAAGTGTATAATGTTTTTTACAGATTGGGCATGAGGATGGGCTTGAAGGAATTGCCGTTGTCTTATCTCGAATGGTTACCTGTCAGGGCTTCACATTTGAAGGCAGATCTGCAAAAAAGCAAATACTCCGAAGATCTGTTCAGACAATATAAAAAACACCTTGGGTCAATGCGGTTCAAAGTATTGATCGAAGGTCAAAAATTAGTGGTTCCGGAGAGAGTTCGGGAATTGCTCAACTTCAGCGAATTTTCTTTTCTTACACCGGTAGTTCCGTTTTACAAGATCAGCAGGCTCATGAAGATGGACTGGTTGATGAAAAGCATTCTGCTGCCTTCTGAATATAAGGAACAGATTAAGGAGATGGATGTGGAGCCGGTTTGATGAAAATTGAATAAATATTTATGCTCCAGTGAAAATTTGAAAAAGGATGCGATTTAATTAGGCCAAATATTATAATTCACTAATCCTATCGGCAACTTGATCGCAACGTCCCAAATTACCAATGAGACCCATAGTTTCAGTCTCTATTTCATAAAGTTTATTTACAATGGTTTTCTTATCTGCACCTTTTATTTTGAGTTTTAACATAACTGGTACATAAGAATGATATTCATCCCTTGCTTCTTCAAATTCATTGACCCCTATTGGATCCCATTCTTTCCAAAGTAATGCATCAATTCTTTGATACAGTTGCTTGTATTTTCCTTTGAAACGAAATGTTTGCTTGAATTCTTTCTCATTAAATTGGTATTCACCAGTTAAAA
>JAYSYX010000424.1:0-18797 GCA_043727235.1 Bacteroidota bacterium | reverse complement strand
TTATGCAAAACACTAAAGAAAAAGTGGATCACTTTGCTCCGGAATCAGTGGATCACATTGGTCCGGAATCGGTGGTGCAGTATGACCGAAATATTCACAAATTTGCCTAAGCTAAATATCCTCGATCTTCTTCTCTTTGACCTATGGGCTACATTCGCAATGAGCGGGCTTTAATAGGAGTTGGCCTTCAAATAAGAAAACTTCGAGAAAGGGCTGGTTTTTCTCAGCAGGAATTTGCTTACAAGTGTAATATGGAACTTAGCCAAATAAATAGAATTGAACTCGGCAAAGTAAATACCTCAGTAAGTGTGTTATTTAAACTAGCTGAAACTTTAGGTGTAAAACCTTCGAAATTATTAGATATAGATTTGTGATTTTACTTCATTTTTTCTCTCTGTAGCCTTGAGGCAGACATTTTAATACAAGTATATCATGTCATCAAATAATAGTGATTGCTTATTAAAATTTAGTTAGTTTCCTTTTATGTGTTGCCAAGTTAAACCCTAATTTAATCCTTTACAATATACTTTCATTGTTTCCTACAAATTTATTTACAAATATAGGAATTAATCTTAACTAGCCAATTCTATCTATCCACAATCCCAATTCTATTAGTATATAACAATTAAATCTAAATTTATATTAGTTATCACTTTCAAATCCTTATGGTACAATGGTAATAACCACCTAAATTAAGAAAATTTAGTAATTCATCAATTTTGTCAAATCTAAGGAAAATTGAAACTTAACAAATGTAAATAAATACATACTTTTCTTGCATTTAGGTGGGAAAAATTCAATAAAAGTTTATAAATAAATTTTAAAAAATGTAAAATATATAAAGATTATCTAAATCGGAGATTTCTTAAGCTTTGGGGATTTTACTATGTTTAATGGTAATGCTATGTATTTTTCTACATCCTGTAAGATCTGAATAAATATTACAATTTTAATTGAGGGCATATCAGGGTTTCATCATCGAGCAGCTAAGATTTCTCCTTTTAGGTCTTTTATCTCATTTATAGGAGACTTTAAAGTTTTAAGGTGCAGGATGTTCATTTTTTTGTTTGTAAAGCTCATAAACGTTATAAACTGGGTATTAAGGGTAGGTATTTATTAGCCTTCTTAAACATAATTTATAAATTTTATCATCCTTGCTATCAAGTCTTTATATCTTAAACGACGATGGTATTCTCTTCTTTGAACGATATTCTAAACGTTCCCTTATTTTCTCTAAAAATACACTGTATGCCAATGAACAAAGAATCCAAACTATATATAGCACATGGACAATAATAAAAATTATTAGTGCGGCTGCAATTGCTCTCGCTACATTGACTATCTCCATAAGTGCCTTATCTTAAAACTTTGTTTGTCCTAAATTGTTTATAGTCGGCTTATTTTAAAAATTTTTTAACCCTATCAGCACAATCATTAATTGAATTCGCTCTTTGTCTCATGGATAAAACAAATTTATCAATCTCATTGTGATCATGTGAAACAAAATAACCATTACTTGTTGCAATTAATGGAACAATACTATTTGTCCTCACATAATTACAAAATTTTCTAAATCTCACTTCAGTAAACTTATTACCCCATTTATTTAAATAATAAGTATTACATAATTTTATAAACTCCGGTGCTTTAATAGGGCTTTCTTTTTTATACACTTTAATCATAGCAACAAATAACTTAATTAATGATAATTCGTTATTAGATAAATCATTTGTTATTTCTTCAAATTTCTTATCCTAAATAATAGTTTTCTGATAATGCATATAATTTTTATTATTTCTATTTCCATCTCCGTTAGAATAATAAAAATCAATAATAGAATTAATTCTTTTCATTTCGTGTTTAAATGCTGCCCATATTACACTCTGCATTGCACAAAAATCATAATGTTTAAAATCATCTTTACTCATTATCATCAAAGCAATATCCCCACAACTCAAACCTTCCGGGTGTTGTTTCAAACAATCAATTGCTTTTTTAGAAATACCGTAATCCGACATTACTTATTTAATTTTAAAATTATTAATAATCTATTCTTCACCATCCACAAAAGGATAAGTTTCTTTACCACTCAAAAATCTATTGACTTTTTTACAAGAATGAATACAAGAACTGTGGTTTTTTCTATTCGTCATTTTAGTATAAGATAAATGAGACAAAGCCATTTTATGACCAAGGTAATGAATAGTGTGTCTTGCTTTAACAGCAATTTTTACTTCTGTTATCGGCTGAAATACTTTTCCTTGTAACTCCAAAGGAAAAACAAACATAGTCAAACAATTTTTCCTCTACACCCAAATCCGTATAATACCCTCTTCTGGTAATCATATCCTCTATGATCTTCCTTGTCCTAAAGTTACTAATATCCATTGGAATTTTCATAGACTTACAAGCGTTCTCTACATCTTTCCATATTATATTCCAATTAAATATAAACTCTTTCTTAGTAATAATAGTATTATTCATATAATAACTAATAGTTTAAAGGTTATAAATATTAATAAGGCATTGCCTCACGCTTCCCTCCCTTGCACCCCAAGTAGTTTTATTATTTTACATAATAAAAGAATATAGGTTAGGTAAGGATTTATAGACCTTATATTTAAAAATAAAATAGGAGGAAGAATTTGGGTAATCGGTTGATTTCACAATCCTCCTTTTGACTTTTATGAATTTGGCGTTTTTTAGACGCTGTACAAGATCATACGCACTTTTGATACTCTGATACCCACATAACTCTGATATTCGCTTATAACTTAAAGTAATAGTAAAATTGATACCTGTAAATTGTTGTTGAATAATTTTTGATACTTTATTCAAGGTAAGATTTTTTAATATCCTTCTTACCACCTTGCACCTATATCCGGCATCCAATAATGATTTACGAAGTTTCTCTTTTACTACATACTCCTGATTTCTCACATTGCTTTTCAGCACTTGATAAGACACATAATCTTTGAGACTGACTTTAGCCTCAGCAACTTCCTTTAAAGAAACTTCCAAAATTGGCTGTTTATAGCCGTTGTAGAACACTTTCAGTCTTGTTTCCGGTATATGATAGCCAAGGAACTCCCAAAGCGCATCATACTTACATAAACCGTAATCTAAACCATTCCTAAAAGCAATTCCTAATTTTACACACTTTAACAGGTTTTTGTGAACTGACTGCTCACTTAAACCGGACAATACACATAACGCAGGAAAATCCGTTTTAGAAACAGATCCCTGCCTATTTAAAGACTTTACACAATACCAAAACATAACTATATTCAGTTGCTTTTTTTGATTTGCTACCTGAATAAGATTTTGCGGTACTTTTAATAAAATCATTTCTGATGAGTTTTAATGAATTTTTCCGCCTCCGCAGCCAATTCTGAATTTGTCCTATGTCTTCCTTCTTTTAAGTATTCTATCAATTCATTTTTTGAAAAGTAGCAGCGCTTAGACCGTTTCATTACGGGTATGTCACCTTTGGAAATAAGTCCATAAACAGTCGCTACTGAAAGGCTTAGAAATTTTGCAGTATCCTCCACAGTCAAAAGAGAATCCGTCGCAGGAATATTCTGGTGCGCTGTTCTCTCTTTAAGGTCAAGTAAAATGCTTTCTATGATAGTTAGCCGAGCATCTATTGCTTCAAATGGATTATTCATTTTCACAGTTTTTTATTTACCGCAAAAATGAAAATCTCCTTAAATCGAAACCGGTTTAAACCAGTTTCAAGGTGGTAAAATCTTAAGAAATACACTTAATAAACTCAGCAAATTCAGATTCCACTTGAGTTAAGGCTGCTTGGTTTGTAGTTTTTTTAAGCATTAAGATAACATTTCTAAATTCTTTCTTTCTATTCGCGTTTTTCCTTTTAGTATCAGAATTCGTCCGATTTGGCTTCTTCCTGAAATATTCATAATGCTGTTTTAGCTTAGGCCCTGATTTTTGTTTAAAACTCTCCAACAATAAATATTGGTTCTCCTTATTAACTTCTTGTCCCATATACAAGTAATAAAGCGCAATTTCCCTTAGTGATGGTTCAAATTCGGTGGTTGCGCGCTCAGCTGGCAGATTATAATTGCTTAACCAATTAATATATTTATATATTGCATCTACTTCTATTTCTAAGTAATCATTGTTTATAAGATTGTCATTTTTAAGATTAGGACTTTTTATCTTATGATAAACACTATTTCGATCACCCTGAATGATCAATTTGAAATACAATTTCCTAATCCTGTATATTGTTCCATAAGAATAAGACAAGGCTTGAATTTCTTTTATTTCCAAACCGCCTTTCTGATTCCACATTGCCAACATCACCTCCCCCGCTTCGTTGTTTAAATAATTTTTCAGAGGAAATTTATTATCATCAATTAATTGTGAGTATGACTCCCTTTCAATTTCCAATAATTTCTTTTGCTCTAGGCTCTTATCCCACCTGCCTTTGAACTTAGAAATTAAATAACTTACGTGCTCTTCTACCAATTCCCAATATATTTGCTGTTGCTTAATCCCGATTTTAGTTCTCTCCTCAAAATTCATATGATAATAAAATTCTATCCCCGATGCATCCCTTTCTTTAAATGCGAATCCAAAATTTACGGTTTCATAAACACCATCCCACCAGTCTTCATAGGTATATTCAACAACCCTAATTCCTTTTTCAAAATATTCTCTCATCGTCCCACTTTATAACAATTTAGAAATCCAATTTAATTTTATCTGTTGCGGCTCTTTTTGTTTGGTCAATTATCTTCGCATACACTGGAGTCGTTTTCAATTCCCTATGCCCAAGCATTTTTGAAACAGTGTAGATGTCTGTCCCGCTGCTTAATTGCAATGTGGCATATGTATGCCGAAAGCAATGAAATGTTATGTCCTTTGTGATTCCGGCTGCTCCTATCCATTGGTAGAGGTGTTTGTTTTGATAAGCTGAATATTCCAATCCTTCAAATACCTTTCCGCCGGCGTTCGGTCGCTCACCTAATAAGCCAAATGCCTGTTCAGAAATTGGCAGTTCTTCAATTCCTTTAGTTTTTTGCTGTTTGAAATGAATTATGTAACCCTGTCCCTTTACAAATTCAATTTCATTCCATTCCATTTTCTGAATATCCGAAAATCTTAACCCTGTCATAGCTGAAAAAATAGCCGCTCGTTTTAATAGGGGATTTTGGCATTCCGTTTTATTAAGCTTGTTCAATTCCTCAATGGTTAAATAATTCCGGCGGGTTTCTGCAGACTTTATTTGTTCAATCTTGGAATTAAGATCATAACCTAAATATCCATCCCTGTATGCTTGCTTTAAAGTCGCTTTAAATTTGTTGAAATAGGAGACTGCTGAATTTTGGGCAAGTTTTGTTTTAATGCTCTTGTTACTTTTAGTAGTGAGTAAATAATCCCTGAAGCCATTGCAAAATTTTTCATTGAGATCAGAAAACTTCAAATTACCATTGGTAAATTTTAAAAGATATTTATACGCTGATGCCCAATTATCAAAATTGGAGGCTTTCCGTTTATCAGCTAATTCTTTGAAGTAGTCTACAAAGTTGCGTTCTCCTTGCTCCCTGATTTTTAATTGCCCTTTTTCAAAATCAGTATAAATCTCAGGTTTGTTCAACTGATTTTCTTTTTTCTGCCTCATAGATTCAGCTATCTGCATAGTTTCTTTATTATGCTGTTTGTCAATCGGCGATTTAACTTTATCGAATAAATAAAGTTTTAAAAATTCCCGCCGAGTGGGTTCACCTGTTTTGGGATGTGGGATTGCAGGGTAGAAATCTAAATAAAGGCTTTGCCTGTCTCCTGATATTTTCTTTTGCCTTAGTTTTACTTTTGTTGTCATTTTTTAAATATTTTCTATTACTTAAAATTTATTCATAATATTTAATTACCCTTTCAATTATGCTTATTGGTTTATTTTCAATATAAAATATTTTTTGAACCCAGTTGTTTTGATTGTCAAATTTATAAGTATAAGAATAGTCTCCGTTCTTAATTACATTGTCATTAATGTCATATTCAAAAGTTACTTTTTGAAATGGGTTACCATTTGAGTCAAACTTTTGCTCTTCAATTTTATTTCCCTTTTTATCATATTTATATTTTATCTTAGTATTTAAGCTACCATCAGCATTATAAATAATAAATTCCATCAAATTCATTGCATTGTCATACGAAATAATACTTTTACTTATAAGGCTATCCATTGTTGAATATAAATCCTTCTTTAATGAATCCCCTTTTTCATTATAAATGTAAATAGTTTTATAAAAAAGGCTATCGTCGATATAAGAAAACTCTTCAATTTTAGAGTTGTTCCTATTAAACCTATAGGTACTCTTATGTTTACTACCTCCGTGAATTGCAAACTGTTCCTCTGTGATATTACCTTTTTCATTAAAGAATTTTTGTTCGATTGTTTGCGTGTCACCTTTTGTAATTTCTCCAAACTTTACTAACGCTTTACATTCAATAATTTGATATGATTTTACCCGACCTTTTAAATTTTCCAATTGCAAATCATTTTTAAAAATATTGTTTTGATTGCAGCCGACTATAAATAAAGTAAATGATATTATAATTATTACATTTTTCATAAATGACATCTATTCTTTAATGAAATATTTTTTTAACTAAACAGTTTATCAATATCTGATCTTTTCACCCTTGTTATCCTCTCAGATAGATTTATTGCGTTAAGCTTTCCTGAATCTATGTAGTAGTAAACAGTCCTCACTGAGCAATTTAACAGCTTGGCTACCTCTTTTACTTTCAGAAACTCTTTAGCTTTCAATTCTTCGAAGGGTTTCTTTCTGATCTGCAAAGTCTCCTGATTACTGGCTCCCACTTTTGCTGCTCTTACTTTAGCTTTATAGTCCTTTTTATTGCATTTATGGGAGCAATACAAGGTTTTTGTTGTCCGTGCTGTAAACTCATTGCTACAGTGCCTGCAAATTCGTTGTACCTGAATATTTGTACTCATTTAGATGCGTTAGGTTACTTTTAGTGTCATTAAATGCAAATTAACAGGCAAATTGCACTGAAATTTGTACCCCACTCCTTCGGGGTACAACAAAGATACAAATACACTATTAAAATACAGGTAATATCGCAGAATAAAAGTTTAGCTGAAAGGGTATTAAATGTGCTAAAATGCTTGTGTTAGTATGGTTTTGTGTGAGTTTAGTGTCGGAATGCTGCGTATAGGTTACTTCCCAATACAAAAATTCCTAAAAATATCATCCAACAAATCATCATTCGTTATCTCCCCCGTTATCTCTCCCAACGCATTTAAGGCATAACGAATATGCAATGCAGTTAACTCCCCACTGATCTCACTGTTAATTGCGTTTAGCACTTCATCCAGAGAACTACGGGTTTTTTGGAGGGCTTCGAGGTGGCGGGCGTTAGTGACTATTATGTTGCCGATGTTGAGGTCGTCGGTAACGATCTTTTTATACATGAAGGTTTTGAGTTCTTCGATGTTGGTTTTTTGGAGGGAGGAAATGTAGGCGTCGGGTTCCAGTTCGAAAAAGTTGGCGAGTAATTTTCCACAATCGGGTGTGTCAATTTTATTTGCAACCAATAACATTTTATCGCCGGAGGAAATTAGGGTTGCGAGATCATTTTTTACATCTTGTAAACTCATGGTGTTCACATCAAAAACATAAATTAATAAAGTGGAAGATGCAATTTTTTCCATGGTTTTTGCAACTCCCATTTTTTCTATTTCATCTTTTGCTTCACGAATTCCGGCGGTGTCAATCAATCGAAAAATAATTCCGTTAATATTTAATTCTTCTTCAATTGTATCTCTTGTGGTGCCTGCAATTTCACTTACAATTGCACGCTCTTCATTTAATAAAGCATTTAACAAAGTTGACTTTCCAGCATTGGGCCTTCCTGCAATAACCGTATTAATTCCATTTTTAATTACATTGCCTAATTCAAACGATCTGATCAATCCATTTAAAATTGTATTGATCTTTTCAATTAATAATTGCATGTGTCGGCGTTCGGCAAACTCCACATCCTCTTCACTGAAATCCAATTCCAGTTCAACCATGGATGCAAAATGAATTAGTTCGTAACGCAACTTTTTTAATTCTTCGCTATAACCTCCGCGCATTTGTTTTAATGCGATATCATGCGCGGCAA
Source organism: Bacteroidota bacterium (assembly GCA_043727235.1). Taxonomy (GTDB): domain Bacteria; phylum Bacteroidota; class Bacteroidia; order Chitinophagales; family BACL12; genus UBA7236. Next base: position 10,631 of record JAYSYX010000424.1, on the reverse strand, counting down.
GTGTTTGTGCATTAATTAGATCTGCAACTGCCTCGGCCTGACTCAGATCCATTTTTCCATTTAAAAATGCGCGCATCGTAAATTCACCTGGTTTAGCCAAGCGCGCACCCTTTGAAATTATGAGCTGCAGAATTTGTTGCTGAATAAAAGGCGAACCATGACAGGAAATTTCAATAATATCTTCCCCGGTATAGGACTTCGGATTTCTGAAAATTCCCACTACAACTTCATCAACCTTATTGCCATTTTTTTCAATCACTCCGAAATGAAGAGTATGAGAGGGAACGGCGGCAAGCTTCTTTCCGATAAAAATTTCATCCGTTATTTTTATAGCATTATCCCCAGACAAACGAATAACGGCTATTGCACCAACTCCCGGAGCTGTACTAATTGCAACAATTGTATCTTTGTGATCGGTAATTTGCATTGATTGCGAAGGTATAGCAATTACTCTAATTTGTATCAAAGGGTTTAGGAAAAACAATAGGTTTCCTGAATTTTACACAGGATATTGCTTTATATTATCATGAACAGCGCATAACTGTTCCGCTGGCAAAGCAGTAGCAACTTAAAATATTTATTATAACTTTATCAATCAAAATAATGTATCATGAACAAGATCACTTTAGTTTTATTATTATCGGCAATATTAATTAATGTTTCCATTTTCGGCCAATTCAGACCCGGAGATATGGGTTTTAATTCGGCTGAGTTTGATATCTATAAAAAGAATAAAGTAAAAACACAAACACAAATAATGCGTGACGAAGATAGCATTACAACAACAGTTTCTGTTTCTGAATACACGGAAGATGGCTGGCTTATCCGCACTACATTCGATAATGGCGAACCTGCTAACGATGATGAACCAATTGATACTATGATGGATGAATATACCTATTTTCCTGATGCTAGAATAAGAATTATAACTATGTTTGGATATGACATATTCCCAATGACACACGGATTTGAATATGACAAAAAAATAAATTAAAAGCTTCCATATTCGCAAGCGCAGAAGCCAGAGAAAATAGTTACGAATACGATAAATCCGGTAACATTATTAAACGTATTGGAAAATCCGCAAGATTTGAGCTGGATGCAGAAGGTAATTATATGGATAAAATGATAATGGTGGAAACAGATGTTACAACCTATATCTGGGACGCTAAAAAAAGATTATCAGAAGAATTTTTCAGTATGGACGGGGAGTTTTATAATAGAATGGTTTATACCTACAACGATAAAAACCAACTTGCCAGAATGAAGGTCTACTACGATACTGCACCTGACGCAATACCGGTTTTTATTACTACCTATCATTATTTCGAAAGTGGCTTGCTTAAAAATATGATAACAATAGAAGATGGATTTAGTGTGGAGCATTATTATGAGTACAGCTTTTATAATTGACAATTGATAATTGATAATTGACAATTGGACAGCCAAACAAACAATTGAGAATGGAGAATTAAACAACCAAAAAAAATTGACAATTGATAATTGATAATTGATAATTGACAATTACAACTGCCAAAAAGCAGTAGCTCCGTGTGGATAGAAAATTATTATTGGTTATTTTTTAGAGTCATTTTTTTGAGGACTAATATGTATCAGTGCTTAGAGGATCAAACTCATTACTCATAACTCATTACTCATAAAAGAGAATGCAAAAACTCCGATTCTTGTTATAATTTTATACCATGAAAATACTCATGGTCTGCCTCGGAAACATCTGCCGAAGTCCGCTCGCGGAGGGAATACTGAGATATAAAATAAAAGAGGCTGGTCTAGACTGGGAAGTGCAAAGCGCCGGCACCGGAAGCTGGCATATTGGTGAAGCTCCAGATCCGCGATCGCAAAAAATTGCGAAGATAAATGGCATTGATATCAGCAATCAAAAAGCACAAAAATTCATTCCCGAGCATTTTACCCAATTCGACCGCATATATGTAATGGATAGTTCTAATTTCCGCGATGTATTGCAACATGCGAAAACAGATTCACACAAAAACAAAGTGGAACTGATCATGAACCTTGTTGATCCGGGAAAAAATACTGCAATTCCTGATCCTTACTATGATGATGAGCTTTATGCTACTGTTTACGAAATGCTGAATAAAGCCTGCGAAAACGTTATTCTTTCCGGTAAATAATGCAGGAGATGAAAATTTACAAATTAGAAACATTTTTACCTATTGTATGTTAACTTTACATTAAAATTTACAAAATAATATCATCGGAAAATGGCAAAAGAAAAACCATCTATACCAAAAGGAACACGTGATTTTGGACCTGAAGAAGTTGCCAAAAGGAATTATATAATCGATACCATTAAAAATGTATACGAATTATATGGTTTTCAACCTTTGGAAACTCCGGTGATGGAAAATCTTTCTACTTTAATGGGAAAATATGGTGCTGAAGGAGATAAATTGTTGTTTAAAATTTTAAACAGCGGCGATTATTTGAAAGAGGTAGATGATATTGCTCTCATGGAAAAAAATAGCAATAAATTAACTGCTGATATTTCGGAGAAAGGATTGCGCTACGATCTTACTGTTCCCTTTGCGCGGTTTGTGGTGATGAATCAAAACGAAATAACCTTTCCATTTAAAAGATATCAAATTCAACCTGTATGGCGCGCCGACAGACCTCAAAAAGGCCGATACAGGGAGTTTTATCAATGTGATGCAGATGCGATTGGAAGTAACAGCATGCTAATTGATGCAGAATTAGTGATGATAATTAGAGATGTGTTCGAAAAATTAAATTTAAATGTTACCATCCGTTTAAATAACAGAAAAATTTTGGACGGCTTAAATGAATATATCGGAGAAACGGAAAAAAATCTTACCCTTATTAATATTATTGATAAACTGGATAAGATTGGAATTGATGGAGTTACAAATGAATTAAGTGAACAAGGATTCAATTCAGATCAAATAAAGAAAATAAAATCAATTCTCGACCTTTCAGGAACTCCGGATAAAAAAATTGAATTTCTGGAAACTATATTCACAGCAGAAAAAGGTAAAAAAGGTATCACTGAAATTAAAGAACTCTTCGAAAAAATTAAAGGCGTTGAAAATAAAACTGTTAAAATAGAATTCGATCTTAAATTGGCGCGCGGATTAAGTTATTACACCGGAACCATTTATGAAGTAATTTCCAACGAAGTAAAAATCGGAAGCATTTTAGGCGGAGGTCGTTATGATGACCTTACCGGAATTTTCGGATTGCCAAATATGAGCGGCGTAGGAATTTCATTCGGACTTGACCGCATTTATGATGTTATTTCTGAATTAAATCTTTTCCCCGAATCCGCATTAAAAACAACACAACTATTATTTATTCCATTTGATGAAGAAGGAGAAAAAATTTGTCTTAATTACGCCTCCCTCTTAAGAAAAGAAAATATTCGCTGCGAAATATATCCCGACCTGATTACTAAAATGGCCAAAAAATTTAAATACGCCGACGATAAAAAAATTCCACTTACAGCAATAATCGGATCTAATGAAATTAATGAAAATAAACTCACCCTAAAAAACATGAGTTCCGGTGATCAGTACTTAATTTCTTTAGAGGAATTAATTCAGATCATAAATGAAAATAACTTCAATAAGGAGAGTGCCGGGTTTATGGATCTTAGTGAATGAAAGAGGAATCGGGTATCGAGTATCGGGTATCGGGACTGCCTATCGTGGATTGTTTAATCTGAGTTCTGAGTTCTGACATGTAGTAGATCTCCTTCGTCGATCACTACATGTTTCAGTTCTGAGTTTTAATTTGTTCGAAATTAAAAAAAATCCATTGTTTTTTTCCTATGTCCTATGTCCTATGTCCCGCGCCTCGCGTCCCTACTCAAACATCCCCTTCATCTTCTCAAAAAATCCCTTTTCCTTTTGATTAACATCAGGTTGGAAATTTTTGGAGGATTTAAGTTTTTCGAGCATTTTCTTTTCATCGGAAGATAAATGTTTTGGTACCCATACGTGCACTTCAATTATCTGATCTCCTTTACCATAACTATTAAGTGCCGGTAAACCTTTTCCTTTTAATCGCATGATATGTCCGCCCTGAGTTCCTTCCGGAATATTTACCCGAACCTTTCCGTCGATGGTTGGAATTTCTACTTTTGTTCCAAGAGCAGCATCAGCAAAACTGATATATAAATTATACAGTACGTGATTTCCTTCGCGTTTTAATTCCGCGTCTTTTATTTCTTCAATGGAAATTAAAAGATCACCATTTGGTCCGCCTTTTTCTCCTGCATTTCCCTTTCCGTTCATCGATAATTCAATTCCATCGTGAACTCCTGCAGGAATATCAATATTAATTGTGTCTTCGGCATACATTCTTCCGGCACCATGACATTTAACACAATTTGCAGTAACCTGTTGTCCGGCACCGTGACATGTATGACAGGTTTGTGTTGTTGCCATTTGGCCTAAGATAGTATTTTGTACTTTTCGAACATATCCAGATCCCTGACAAGTTTTACAAGTACTTACACTCGATGCGTCTTTTGCGCCGCTGCCGTGACAAGTATCGCAAACAACATATTTTTTTACTTTAATTGTTTTACGTGTGCCTTCTGCAATTTCTTTTAAAGTGAGTTTTACCTTAATACGAATATTTGATCCTCGAACTCCTCTTTGTCGTTGTTGTTGTTGTCTTCTTCCTCCGCCTCCAAAAAAATCACCAAATACAGATTCACCAAAAACATCTCCGAACTGGCTGAAAATATCATCCATGTTCATATGACCAGCACCACCATTTGCACCTCCAACTCCCTGATGACCAAATTGATCGTAACGCGATTTCTTCTGAGGATCACTTAATACTTCATAAGCTTCAGCAGCCTCCTTAAACATTTCCTCCGATTCTTTATTTCCGGGATTTTTATCCGGATGATATTGCAGCGCCATTTTCCGGTAGGCTTTTTTAATTTCCTCCGGTGTCGACGATTTTGTCACCCCTAATATTTCGTAAAAATCTTTTTTTGCCATAATAAATTTCCGAATGGACTGCGCTGTTTTTTGCAGTTTTTAAATTGTTCTCTGAATTTTGCTGAAAGTAATTTATTTACCGATCACAACCTTTGCGTATCTTATAATTTTATCATTCAAAGTGTATCCCTTTTCCAAAACCTCAACCACTTTACCTTTCAGGTCTTCTGATGGTGCCGGAAGCTCCGTAATCGCTTCCATCATATCCGTATTAAAATCCAAACCCTTACATTCAATTTCCTTAAGGCCTTTTTGCGACATAATATTTTTCACCTTGTCGCTGATAAGTTTGAGTCCTTCTTTAACGGCATCAATATCCTTTGCTCCTGAAACCACAAGTTCAGCGCGGTCAATATCATCCAATGCAGGCAGGAGGTCTTTTATAACTTCCTGGCCGGCGGTTTTGAAAAGCTCTATTCGTTCCCGGGAAGTACGTCGTTTGAAATTTTCAAATTCGGCCAATAAGCGGATGTACTTTTCCTTTTGTTCCTCTAACTCTTTAACAAAAGAAGCAGTTTCCTCCAAAATTTCCCCTTCTACCGGCAAAACATTCTCATTGCCATTCTCTTCATTTAATTGCTCCGATATCTCATTTTCCTCTATCATAATTGATATATTGATTTTTTGACGTTATGGCATAATTTCTCCGGATATTCCCGAAAATATAGACATACTCGCGGGTTCAAAAATACTGCCACCGGAGCAATCATTGCCAATTTGACATTAATAAAGTGTAAAAAGATACTGTTTAAAGGGATCAGCTGGCCAGATATTCCAATATGATCTCCTCCAGGTCTTGAATCAGAATATTTTTTTTAACGATCATTCCATTGCCGTCGATAAGAAAATATTGGGGTAGAAATCTCACATTATAATTAAGTGCAGCCTCTGCATTCCAGGCCTTTGTATCTAAACCCTGACATGGCCAGGTAATATTATCCTGTTTTATGGCAGAGGCTCATTTCGATCTATCTGTATCAAATGAAAGACTATAGATGCAAAATCCGTTACCTTTTTCGAATTCCGCACTCTTGTATTTTTGATACAATCGCTGCATTTCAAAATGATTGGATCTCGCAGCAGAGTTGCCCGATTCCCAAAATTCGATCAAAAAATAGGAGCCCTTTAGTTCGGAGAGTGAAATTTCTTTTCCTTCATGGCTTTGAGAAATTATATCAGGAGAAATATTACCGGTTGAAGTTCCTGTAGTTTTATGAGCAGTTGAGCAATTTGTAAATAATATCATCACAAGCATTGCAAAACTGATTGTTATTGTAAAAAAGTTTGTGTGTGTGTTAAATGGTTTTCGAGGAGTGGATTGCATTATGGTGGTTTGATTAAATTAATCTAAATATTCTTTTATTACTGTTTCTAAATCGGCAATAATGATATTATGTTGGAGTATTACACCATCTCCATTTAATAAATAATATTTTGGCAATGAAGCAACTGCATAATCAAGCAATGGTTTTGAATTCCATGATGCAGTGTCAATTACCTGCATTGGCCACACAATAACATCTTCTTTAACGGCTGATAACCATTTTGATTTATCACTATCGATAGAAAAACTAAAAATGGTGAAACCATTAGCACCTTCAAATAATCCATCTCTGTACTTTTGGTATAATCTACCCATTTCAAAATGGTTTGCTCTCGCCTGACTATTTCCGGATTCCCAAAATTCGATTAGAACGTATTTTCCGCGTTGACTGCTGAGATTCAGAATATTTCCACCTGCATCAACGGCAGAGATTTCTGGCGCCAAATTTCCTGTTCGAATTCCTATCACAGGATTTTGAACAGTACAGCCACTTAAAATAATTATACAAAACAGGCAGATGATTCTGATATATGTTTTCAATGCAAAGGAATTTCCTAGACTCAATTTAATTTACAAAAATGGGTACTATGGTTTGGGATGTGGGGTTCCTCTTTGTAACTAATTGAATACAAAGTTAAATTTTCGTTATCAATTCAACATATTGTTTTCAACACTTATAAGAGTAATTTGTATGGCAAAGAGTTGCAAGGGTTATCAAATTCTGTTGATCTGAGCTCCGATAGCCTGTAAACGTTTGTCTATATGCTGATAACCTCTGTCAATTTGTTCGATATTGCGAATGATGCTTTTCCCTTCGGCAGTAAGCGCTGCAATTAACAATGCAACACCTGCTCTGATATCGGGTGAACTCATTTCTATTCCTCTCAGCTTAAATTTCCTGTCTAAACCTATAACAGTTGCTCTATGTGGATCGCAGAGAATGATCTGAGCTCCCATTTCAATTAATTTATCTACAAAAAATAATCGGCTTTCAAACATTTTTTGATGCACCAGCACAGAACCTTGTGCCTGAGTTGCAACTACCAGTATTATGCTGATAAGATCCGGTGTAAAACCCGGCCAGGGCGCATCTGCAATGGATAATATGGAACCGTCGAGAAAATTCTGGATGGCGTAATTCTTTTGTTCCGGAATAAAAATATCATCCCCCCTCAACTCCATTTGAATTCCCATCCTACTGAAAATCTCAGGGATAACACCCAACATGTCGTAACGCACATTTTTTATCGCGATCTCGCTTTGTGTCATTGCGGCGAGGCCGATAAAACTTCCAATTTCTATCATATCCGGTAAAATGCGATGTTCACATCCACTCAAACTTTCCACACCATCGATATATAATAAATTGGAACCTATTCCTGTGATTTTAGCACCCATGCTAACGAGCATATGACAAAGCTGTTGCAGATAAGGCTCGCAGGCAGCATTGTAAATGGTAGTTCTTCCCTCCGCTAAAACAGCTGCCATTAAAATATTGGCAGTTCCGGTTACGGAGGCTTCATCGAGCAGCATATAGGCTCCCTTTAATCGCTCGGCACTAATTGCACCGGTATTTTGATCAAAGTGCGCACCCAGTTTCATGAAACCGATGATATGTGTATCTAACCGCCTGCGACCAATTTTATCGCCACCGGGTTTGGATAACGTAGCGTGTTTGAATCGCGCCAAAAGTGGTCCCATAACCATAACGGAACCGCGCATTTTACGACTTTTATCAATAAAATCGTTGCTATTGATATAGGCTAAATTGATATTATCCGCTTGAAAAATACAGGTATCACGCACATGTCGCTCAACTTTTACACCCATGTCGGCGAGTAATTCAATTAAAAAATTAACATCACGTATATCGGGAATATTTGAAATTGTAACTTTCTGATCAGTTAGCAAAACGGCACAAATAACCTGTAGTGCCTCGTTTTTTGCACCCTGTGGGACAAGTTCGCCTTTCAGCTTTTTGCCTCCTACAATTTCAAATGCATCCATTAACGGTTCTTTTTGAAATTTTGATAATTTGGATTTTGTCCCTGTCCCGGCCGTTTAAAGTTTCGTCCGCCCTGATTTTGAAAATTTTTATTCGGACGACTTTGCTGCTGTTGTTGAGGCTGGCGGCGGGTGGATTTAGTTAAAGTATCCAGATCGGTATTTTCCTGTAACTGCAACTGATTATCGCTCAAACTCTGGAGATCAGACTTGATGGTTTCATCGTTCACATCCTCATTATTCCAGTTCTGATGCACCAGTTTCATATAATTTCCAATCACCTGAGCAAATTCCTGTTTCATTAGAGGATCTTCCATTTTTGAAGCCTTATTTACGCATGATTCCACGTTTTTACCATAATGGGCAAAACGAATTTTTTGGCGCGGATACTTCAGTTTGATATTTTTCCGTCTCAACAACTCACGTTCGGGTGTCGGATACGGCGAATTTGCGTTTAATTTGAAATCACTCATCATATAGATATGATCCCATAATTTATGACGGAAATCCTCTACGTTGCGCAGTGTTGGATTCATGGTTCCCATAAGGTCGATGATATCCTGCACAAGTTTGTTGCGCACCTCTCCATCTTCTATCGTGCAAGCATGTTCCACAAGTATCTGTATATGGCGGCCGTATTCGCGAAGTATCATTTTTGGCCGCTGAGTATTGTAAGGCATTTATTAATTATTTTCAGTAAAGGTATAAAAAAGATTCGAAGGGAGAAGATTCGAAGAATCGAAGGTGAAGCCTTTGAAGATTCGAAGGGAGAAGATTCGAAGAATCGAAGGTGAAGGATCTAAGGAATAAAAAAGGAAGGAAGAGGTGGAAAGGTTAAAAAAGGGGCGATCTATTAAAAATATCATTAATTTATTCTTTTATTCTTTCATTCATTTTTTATCATTTTATTTATTATTTTTTTTATCCCTTAAATCCGCACAATCCGCGTCATCAGCGTTCCCTTTGTTTTTCTTCATTTCTTATTTCCTTTTCTCCTTCATTTCTTTTTTTTATCCTCTTAAATCCGCACAATCAGCGTCATCAGCGTTCCCTTTTTTTTCATCCTGATTGTTTTCCCTTACCTTAGACCTGCACAGGTTTTCGAAACCTGTGAGGTCGTCGGGTTTCATTCCTTCATTCTTTCATTCCTTCATTCTTCCCCGGAGGACCTTGGCGTTTTTCGGTGGCGTGTTGGATCATTTGGCGTTTGAATTCATTTTCTGCATCTGCTAATAAGGCTACTTTTTTTAGAGGTAAAACCTTTTTGAATTCCTCTGCATATTTTTTCTTAAGGTCGAGCATTTTTTGATCATTTTCGAAATGGGAATTGATGAATTTATTTAATTCTTCCTCATTCATATCATTAATGCTTTTGCCATTTTTTAATGCTTTACCTGCATCCATTACTACTTTAATTTCATCGCGCATTTTATTGTAAACAGGCCAGAATTTTTGTGCTTCCTCTGAAGTAAGTTCCAGATATTTCGTTAGAAATGCTATGCGCAGTGGTTCTATTTTTTCTTCATCGAACATAGGTGGAGGACCTTGAGAAAAGGCCGCTGTAGAAAATAAACCGAGTAGAAGAATGATAGTTAGTTTTTTCATATTGGTTGGTTTTAATTAATGAACTCCGGATTAAAGCCCAAAGTCCTCGAATAAAGCGGCGTCATTTAAATAATCCTGAATTGTTTGATCGTCTAATTGTTTTAATAATTCTTCATCCAATAAATTATTTTTTGTGTTGGGGGATGAAGGTTCATGCATAATTTGTTCGTTCAAATCTTCTGTCATTTTTTCTGTTACGGTTGCATCGCTGATAAAGTCTGTTTCAAATAATAATTGCGTTTCAATATTCTCCACATTCTGTATCAAATATTTGTGTAGTTCCTCTTCACTGATGGATGCTAACTGTTGGTCAATAAAATTATCGATCTCCCTGTTATCCATATTTGCCAATTGCATTTCCAGACTATCATTTTTATCTCCAAATATCTTCACCCCAATAAATACCAATACAAATACCGCTGCAATTCCGGAAACATATTTTAACCAGGAAAGACGAATAATTTTTTTATTATTATTTGTATCCTTCTCCGCATAAATTGTTTTATTCAGAATATCATTTTCCAATTGTTCAAAATATCCAATCGGAAAATTTAATCCTTCGTTTTCAGGCATATCCTTTAATATGCTGTTCAATTCTTGTAATTCGTGTTTGATATTTAGTTTTTCGTTTTTCATTTTTTATGATCGTATAAGTCTTCCATCTTGTTTGTAATGTGATGAAG
>JAYSYX010000423.1:0-18848 GCA_043727235.1 Bacteroidota bacterium | reverse complement strand
TACTTTCTTTTAACTTCTTGTCGTAAACAGAGCTAATGATATACAGTTTGTTTTTGAAATAAACTGATGTTGAATAATATAGGCTTTCTCCTTTTAATTGGTATGAATAGTCCAGTTGCTTTAAGATTTTGTAAGAATTATCTTGTTTTTCCAACTGACCATTCTTCTTGTTGCCTGTATAAATATCACGTTCAAGTAACAACCCCTCCTCATCGGATCCGATTATTTTAGTTATTTGCGAATTTGTTGGTCGGTCAATTAAGTCGCTGAGCTCTATTTTAACCTGCTGCCCTGAAAGTGTGTATACGATGAGGTTAACGAATAAAAAGCCGTATATTTTTTTTTGCAAATAATTATTACTCAATTTGTTTATTGAATATGTAGCTATCATGGTTCAAATCATTTAATTATAAAATTAATTTTAATCCGTTTATAACTTTTCACTTTACTTCACTCAAACGTCACCTTCCCCACCACATACTTCTTCCCCTTCTCCGCATAAATGATCAACTCATTTTCATTCACCTGTTCAGAAACAATGGGTCGCATTATCACGCCTTCCTCCTTATTGCTGAAAAGTGCACTTTTTTCCCAATCACCGTTTGCTTTTATACTTACCAGTGTTGCATACGAATTTTTTCCATCGTAAGCGTAGATCTTTTCCGGATTTTTTTCGTCAAGATTTTTTTCGTTGTCATTAAAAATAAGATAGATCATATCATCTTTTACATGGGAAGCATACGACAAATAATATCCTGAACTGGACGCTTGCCTTTTAGGAATTTTTGTAGCCCATGCAACTGTATTATCGGGATTGATATTTATTACAATGATATCGTTGTAGTGATAAGTTGTTGTTGTTGTTGTGCCTCCATTAGAGTTTGTATATGTGCTTTGAGTAACATAATATTTTTCTCCAAGCAAAATTGCTCCGCCATCTTCCCTTAATATAATTTCATCCAGATCGAAATTGGATAACTCAGCACCTTTTTCCGCTTTATTGTCAGAAACGAATAATTTTAAAAATTCCGTGTCAAAATCGGTAACTCCTTTTGATAAAACCGATTTCGTTTCCGGATCTATTGTCATGAAAAATGTTCCCTTAATAGAGGCTGTCCCTTTATCGGAATAAAACCCCGTGCATACTATTTTATTGTCGTTAGTTAAAGTAAAACTGCAATCAGTTATAAATTTTTCATCTAATGAAATTTTATATTCTGCTTTATCTTTCCCATTATTTCTGAATGCAGTTAGAATATATTGGTAATTAGGTAAACCTCTTACTTTTGATTTTGCTTTTTCGTTATATAAAATCCCCAAAAAATAAAAATTACCTGCATTATCTAGATCTACTCCGGTGATGCTGTATAATTTTTCCTCATAAGGCAAAGTAAAATCGATCTCCCATTTTTTCTCCATTTTATCACCATAAACAGCTACGCTTCCCTTCGTTTCTTCTTTATTGGAACTGAATTGAATAGGCAATCCGGCGAGATACATTGATTTTTTAATATAACCGGGCAGGCCATAAAATGCAAGTGTTTGTTCGTCATTGGAAAGAACATAATCTGCAAGCGCCATACTTCCGTTATCAGATTCCTGAATGGATTTTAGTAAAACAGGACTACCTTTTGTATTAAGCGTTTTTGGATCTACTTCATGATAATAAACATTCGTTTTTTTTGTTTTTCTGATCTGTGTACTTCCAAACAAATAAATTCTGTCATGAAAATAAAAGGGATTGCTATAAAACATATCCTCTCCATCTAATTCAAGTTCATAATCCCTTAATGTCAAAAATTTTAATGCTTTGCTGTATTTTTCTAAGGAGATATTTACAGAATAAAATCCTTTTCTTGTGAATCTGCCAAACACAAAGCCACCATCATCATATCCCACTACATCAAATACGGTAGAATTTTTGGGTTCTTCATATTGTTCACTGAGTTCAACCTTCACATTGTGCTGTGTAAAGGCAGGAAGTGTAAATAAAGTTAGAAGTATAATAATAAATATATAATGTACAGGCTGTGTTTGCAGGAGTGAGGTCTTTAGAATTTTCATTTTGGTGGCTGTTTTTTTATGAAGTCTAAAGATATTAAAAAACAGCTCAACAGTGGAAATAAAAAAATCCTGCTTGTTTAAAAGCAGGATTTTTAATTAATGATTTTACCAATAAACACTTCATCTAAACACTCTCCTCAGTTAATTTTGCATCAGTACCTTTTGTATCCTTTTCATTCAACCTCCATCCGCATCGATCGTAATAGTAGCTCTTAAATTTTTCTTTTTCTTCCGGCGTCATATGTTCCATTTTTTGTTCCATCCTGTGTTTCCAATAACTGCGATCATACATTCCATGGCCTTTCCAACCGTGTTTACTTTTCCAGCTGTGGCGACCCATTCCGCCGAATCCGGTGAGTAATTTTCCCAGGGCGAGCAAACCGATTGCCTGCCAGAAGGTAATAGTAACTCCGTTAAAAATTACTGGTATTAGCCAGTTCCACAAAAACAATGTTGCAAAACCCATTATAGTTACCATAAAAACACAGGCAAAAAACCAACTGAAGCCGTATTTGAATTTTTTTGTGAATTTCTGCTTGAATTCTTCTTTGAATTCTTCCTTTAATTCGTTTGAATATCTTTCGTTAGATTCCATAATTTTTTTTTTATTCTTGTTCTTTATTAAAAAAATCGTCGTATAAACCTTGTAGTTTTTCGCGCAAATGCAACACTGCGTATCGTTTTCGCGATAGAAGGGTATTAACGGAAACACCTGTTTCTTCTGAAATTTCATTAAAACTTTTACTTTCCAGTTCATGTGCTATAAATACATCACGTTGTTCAACCGGTAGTTCATTTAATGCTTCATACATTGTTTCCCAAACCATCTGGCGTTCAAATACTTCATCGGGATTATCCGATTCTGCGGAGGATATGGCAGATAATCCTGAAAAATATCCATCCTCTTCCTCATCGCCATAAGCCGCTGAAGTGTCAATTGATTCCGTTTTGCGTTTGCGATACCAGTCAATTATTTTGTTTCTGGTCACCCTATAGAGCCACGAAGCCATATTCTCTATATTTTCCACCATACCGCTGTTTGAAGCCAACTGGTAAAAGACATCCTGAAGAATGTCACGGGCATCTTCCTCATTTGCCACACGGGTTTTTATAAACTGCAATAGCTTTTTGCGTTCCTTTTTAACCGCCTGTTCAATAATGGCATTTTGTTGCTGAGTCATTAAGTTGCCCAAATGTAAACTTTCGTCCATACAAGGTGTATTGACGATTTTACATGCAAAGATATTTTAAAGGAATTAAGATTGTTGCAGTAGGCAGTAGGCAGTAGGCAGTGGCAGTAGGCAGATTGACAGGAGGAAGGTTTTAGTGAACCAGGAACTCCCAACCCAGAATCAAATGGGTGAGTAGTGAATGGTGAGTAGTGAGAATCCAAGCCAAACCCTAAATCTAAAATCCAGAACACAGAACGTCGAACTGAAACATGTAGTGATCGACGCCGGAGATCTACTACATGTCAGAACTCAGAACAAAAGACCGAAAAGTTTCATCCAACCGGAATCCCGGCTGTTAAATAGTCAATTGTCAATTGTCAATTGTCAATTTTTTTCCAGCCAAGCGGTAACTGCCTCCCAATAATACGCATTCGCCGGATCGCTGCTCCAGAGTGCCTTTGAGCCGTGGGTGCCTTTCGTGTCTGGGTAGAATTGGGTTAATACAGTTTCAGGGAGATGTTTAAATGCTTTTTCGAGAGCACCTGCCTCTTTTTCGGTGGAGGTGATGAAAATGGGTTTGGTATTGTAATTCTTAAAGTATTCGGCAGCTGAGGTTCCATCGTCAAATTTGGCAATGGGACTGAATCCCACTACAGCTTTTACACGATCATTATTTGTAGCAACTTTTAAACAAAGTGAGGCAGAATAGCTGCTTCCCCAAAGTATTACGGGTTGTCCCCAGGTTTCGAAGGCATGGTTTACACCTGCTTCAATATCGGGAATTGCAGATTGATAAGTTGTTTCTTTATTTGCAGCCAGTGCATTTGCATTTGTTTTATTGTCATGGGCATCTATTGCACCGCCACTTCTTTGGTCAAGTGCAAGGCAATTGTAACCCATTCCATTCAGTTTAGGCGCTATTTCGGCGTATTCATAATTATTCATTTTGGCTTGATGGCACAATACGATCACAGGAGAGGTACTATCGATAGAATACATTACAGCGCGCATTGTAAGGCCGTCGGCAGAAGGAAATTCAAGGGTGTCCTGTCGCATTCCGGCAACTGCTACAGGTTTTTGTTCGGGAACATCAGTAATTGTTGACTGATCACTCTTATCCTTTTTTCCCTTGCAGGCCATTAATAAAGATCCCGTCAGTATTAATAGTAGAAGCGTATAACCTTTCATATTAAATTTTTTGCGAAGATAAGCGACTAATTAATTGTAACCCAAATGTAAATTTTAAAAGCTCTGTAAATAAATGGTTACCTTTGAAACATAAACAATTTGGTTTTTGCGTTATCCCGCTAATTAAGATTATGCATTTCAGAAAGATCCGGGCCCACATACTTTTAACCTTATCCGCACTGCTCATTTTATCAACGCAAAGTTGCCGTAAAAATATTTTTGTTACCGATGCTAACGCTAAATTGCAATTCAGTGAGGATACCGTTCACTTTGATACAGTTTTTACTACGGTTGGTTCTATTACCATCCCCCTTAAAATTTTTAATACCTATAACGATCCGATTTCCATTTCCACTATCGAACTTTCCGGAGGCGAAGGCTCTCAGTTTCGCATGAATGTGGATGGAGAATCTGGCGTGGTTTTTCACGATATCGAAATTCCCGGAAACGATAGTTTATATGTTTTTATTGAAGTAACAGTCGATCCAAATGCAGCTGCACTTCCATATATTATCGAAGATTCAATACTTTTCGAAACAAATGGAAATTGGCAGGATGTGAAATTGATCGCACTCGGACAGAATGCAAATTTTCATTTTGGTGAAATTGTTTGTGATACAACTTGGTCAGATGATCTTCCACATGTAATTATCGGTTCTGTTTTGGTGGATACTTTATGCACTTTAACCATAACAGAAGGAACGAATATTCACATGCACGGTGGTAGTTATTTTTATGTTTTGGGTACTCTTAATGTAATTGGGACAAAAGATAGTATAGTTTCCTTTCAGGGAGATAGATTAGAAGATTTTTATAAGGATGTACCCGGGCAATGGGAAGGAATTTATTTTTTGCGGGGAAGTTATGCAAACACCATGATCTATACCGAAATAAAAAATGCAAACGACGGAATAGCACTTGGATACAGCACAACACCCGATTTGGAATATTATAAAGATTATTTACCGGAACTCACAATTGCTAATTCCATGATCTACGATTGTCAGAATAATGGATTGTTATCTTTAAACAGTAAAATTAAAGCAACCAATGTTTTGATATATAATATCGGACTGAGTAATTGTGCATTATTTATGGGAGGAGATTATGATTTCAGACATTGCACATTTGCGAATTACAGTTCCACTTATTTAGCTCATCAAACTCCCATATTGGGAATATTTGATTATTTCGCCTTCAGTCAGGATAATATAATTCAGGATGTTCTGACAAAAGCAAATTTCACAAATTGTATTGTTGAAGGTTCTATTGCAGAGGGTAATGAAATTGTAATTGATACCTTAAATGAAGGCGATCCATTAAATTTTAATTTCGAATATTGTATACTTCGCACCGATATAAACCAGGACCTTTTAAACGATGCAAATTGCATATTCAATGAAAATGCAGCATTTGCAAATATCGGGGAAAGAAATTATTGCCCCGGTGAATTTTCACCTGCACTCAATGCCGGAACATTTATTCTCGCTGACCCTGTAATAGACGATATACGAGGAGAATTGAGACCTTTTGCGGGAACTTTACCGGATATCGGGGCTTATGAAACTACTGCTGAGTAGGATATCACATCAAATTAATTTTAAATTGTGGACATCTGTTTAGTTGTTAATGAAGCGGTTTTCTATATTTGATTACATTTATTAACCTAAACCCACAATTATGCTTAAATTTAACATTATGCACCAGGAGTCATACTCCCGCGGTGAATTATTACTCCGATCCTTTTTTGGATGGCTTTACATTATAATTCCACATTTTTTTCTGATTTATTTTTATGCAATTTGGGTGTTTCTCGTTCAGTTTGCAGCCTGGTGGATCATTTTGTTTACCGGAAAAACACCGGATTTTTTTTACAATACAGCTCTCGGATTTAACAAATGGATATTAAGGGTATTTGCAAGAATTATGAATCTTTCTGACGGGTATCCTGCCTTTGGGCCAAACGGAACGGATGATAAGACTGAGATTGATTTTCCGCATATTCACGTAGGAAGGGCTCAACTTTTATTAAGATCGTTTTTTGGGTGGTTGTATGTAGGAATTCCGCATCTTCTTTGTTTATATGTGCGAATGATCGCAACGTACGTATTAATTTTTCTAGCCTGGTGGGCGGTTCTTTTTACGGGAAAATATCCGGCGGGATGGCATAAATTTAATGTGGGCACTTTAAGATGGTTTACAAGAGTGACTTTGTATTTGACATTTTTACTTGAAGTGTATCCTCCGTTTAATGGAAAGTCTGATGAGATGGAAGCAGATGAAAAACCTCTGGATCAGGTTTAATATTTATTTAAAAATTTTATATTTGTATGAAACCGGCAGATTTATTTTGCCGGTTTCTATTTTTTCTGGAGATGATGAACGAGGTAATATATAATAAATTGCGCCATTATTGTGCCTATCAGGAGCGATGCCATGAAGAAGTGCGCACAAAATTATTGTCGCTTAAAATCTTCGGTTCTGATCTGGAAGAAATAATAAATAAATTAATTGAAGATGATTTTTTAAATGAAGAACGTTTTGCAAAAGCATACGCCGGTGGGAAATTCCGTATTAAAAAATGGGGTAGGGGGAAGATAATAAACGAATTAAAAAAACGCAAAGTTTCTGCCTATTGCATTAAAAAAGGTATGGAAGAAATAGGGGAGGAGGATTATTTGAATACTTTGAATAAACTTTTCTCTGTCACCTATAAAAAATATAAAACAAATAACGAATACGAAACTAAAAATAAAGTGGCGAGATATCTTATCTCCAGGGGTTTCGAAAGTGAGCTTGTTTGGAACGTTATAGGCCAAAAATTGAATATGTAAAATATTCAATTACTTCTGCTGTATAAACAATTTTAATTTGCAGGTGTTTTAGGTATATGTTTTTTGCAGTTATATTAAAATGTGAGTTATGCATGTAAAAACCTTTCTTTTTGCCGGTGCATCGAGCAAAATTGCCATTGAAACTACCCATCAATTAAAAGCAGCCGGGCATAATGTAATTGGAATTTCCACTAAGTTGGAAAATAGTGCATACGATAAGTTTTATACGATTGAGAAATATGATTTTAACTTATTTCCTGAAATTAATGGAGCTCTAGATGGGCTTGTATATTTTCCTGGTACTATCAATTTAAAACCCTTTCATCGCTTATCCGCGGTTGATTTTGTAAATGATTATCAAATAAACAGTTTAGGAGCAGTTGCGTTTATTCAAAAATATCTTCCAAACATTAAAACGAACGGAAGTGGTTCTATCGTTTTTATCAGTTCTGTAGCAGTCGCAACTGGAATGCCTTTTCACACTTCCATTGCAATGGCAAAGGGCGCTGTTGAGGCTCTTTCGAAGTCACTTGCTGCTGAATTAGCGCCATCAATTCGAGTTAATTGTATAGCGCCATCATTAACAAACACTCCGCTTGGTGAAAGATTTATCAATACACCCGAAAAATTTGATGCGGCTCAGAAACGTAATCCTTTAAAAAAAGTAGGAGAGGCAATGGATATCGCTTATGCAATTGAATTTTTATTGAGTGAAAAGTCAAACTGGATCACAGGACAAATAATAGCTGTTGATGGAGGAATGAATACAATAAAGTAATAAGATCTATATTTTCAGTTTGTGCGTGTTACTTTTCGTTTTTCAAAGCATGTATTGTTTCTTTTACTGCTATTGCATTTGTTGTTGGTGTGAAATTAAATCGTGTATTGAATTTACTGCTGTCAAAGTAATAATCTCTGTCAAATTGATAACACATTTCCACCATTTCTTTTAAAATAGGAACAAAAACTCCTAATGCGCGCAGCCCCCATTTGGGTAATACCTGGTATTTATTACTGGTATTCATTTCGTTTGCAAACAGATCTATCCATTGTTCCCCTGTTATTTTTTCCGGGGAAGTTGGTAAATTCCAGATCTGATCGTAGGCATCAGGAGTATTACCTAATATTGCAGTTCCTTTTGCCAGATCTGGTGTATAGCTGCAACTGTGGATCACTTTCGCATTACAAAACCATTGGGCTTTTTTTCCTTTTTTAAGATTATCATAAATGAGATTCATAACAAGACTTTTTTCCTTTATCCCACTGAAAAAATCTGCTGATCTCGCAATAATTGCTTTAAGTCCTCTTTTTTCTATCCCATCTAATATAACCTGATCAACCGCTGCACGTACAATACCCTTTTTACTTGTGGGACTTATTGGTGAATTTTCTGTAATATGGTTTACATTGTCTCCTCCTATCGCATAAATATTATCAAAGAATACAAGTTTAACATTGTGTTGTATACATGCGTCAACCACATTTTTAATCAACTCCGGCCATACCCTCTGCCAGTGTTTTGTATTATATTCAAAACCAACCGTTAAATAAACGATTTCACTTCCCTCTACCGATTTAAAAACCTGATCTCTTTTAGTGAGGTCTGCGGAGAACAATTTATCAGTTTCGTTTATTTTTTTGGGGTTTCTACTCACAAGTCGTATATCAGTTGTATAATTGGTAAGTGCCTTTGCCAGTTCAATACCTATTGCTCCTCCAGAACCTAAAATTGTTTGCATGTTATTTTTATTGAATATTAAATTTGAATTCTTATAAAAGTGAAATTGTTAATATTTTTTCTATTGCGATTTATCACTTAGATGCAATGTTCTTAGGAGCTGCTTTAATTCTCAAATATAGAAAATCTTCTAAGAATATTATTAATTCTTTCTTTTAGGAGATCAATTAACCCTGAATCAAGGTATTCATACTCATCCTCGATATTAATATTTTCGATGCGTGGAAGATTGGAAGTTCTGAATTGATCCTGAATTCGATTTTTCTGAGTATTATCCATTACAATTATCAGATCGGCCCATTCCACCAGCTTTGCATTTAAAACCACCTCACTTTGAGCACTCAATCCGGCGCTTTTTACATTGATCCTGCTGTCGTTTTTATATAAATACTCCGCTGTTCTGCTTCTTCTTTTATTTCGACCGCAAACTACAAGTATATTGGGTTTAGATTTGAATTCCGACATTTTATTTATGTGATATTGCAAATTCCATCAGTAGATGTTTATACCTCATTCTCACTCAACTGGTTTGTGATGCAAAGCACTAAGGTAACAAATTGGCACAAAAAAACCCGGCAAATTACTCTGCCGGGTCTCTGTTAAACGAAATTTAATTACTATTTTGTTATAAGTACTTTTTGTATTGATTGTTCATTTCCGTTTGATACACTTACGAAATATAATCCGGATTGTAATGAGCTGGTATTCAATGTGAAATTATTTTTACCTTTTAAAATAGATTTATTTATGATTGGATTAACTATTCTTCCGGTAATATCGCGAATGGTTACTACAGACTCAAAATTCTCTGTTGCAAAAATATTCAGATTAATATTGTCAGTTGCAGGATTTGGATAAATACTTATTGCATTAATTCCTGTCAAATCAGAAATTGCAACTGATAAATTGAGTTGTTGCTCAGCAACATTCACATCTGCACAAGTTCCAACTGCTGTTAATGCAACATTAAATATTCCAAGATCAGTATAAGTATAACTCGGATTTGGATCAGTGCTAAAATCAAGATCTGATAATGGATCCCCAAAATCCCATGTATAGGAAACTGCATTAGAGGAAGTATTTGCAAAGTTTACTGTAAGCCCTGCATTATCAAAAGTAAATGATGCAATTGCAGGTGCAATGGTTCCGGGAACTTCACCGTAATTTGTATTTTGCGGATCCCAGTTTGCCCAACATGAAGTCCAGTTCAATAAACCAAATGCGCCACGATAAGCTACGTTAGTAAATCCATCCAATTCAGGGGCATCAAATGAAGCTCCGGTCTGTAATGGTGAAGCTGGCAGAGGAACACAATTTGGTGAAGTAACATTATATGCATCTGTTAACATAAGGTCACTGCTCAGATTGTAAATTGTATTGTTATATGCTGGAGTATTAAACCATGCAGCAGCATCAAAAGCACTTCCAACCGCAACTTCAAAATCATTATTATGACCTGCAAGAACTGTATTTTGTACTTTTAGTGTATTTGCCAATGCACTTGCTTCACATAAGGCACCATCTATCATCAATCCACTTGGATAACCTACTATAACAGAATTAAAAATATCTGTTGAAGTATTTCTGCGCAAATGAGCGCCGCGTTTGTAATTTACATTTATGATATCACCTTCATTTTCGATCGCCCCAATAATTGTAATATTACTGAAGGTCGGATTAGTTTGAGGTGAATTTAAACTTCCGGTTGCATCGTTATCACTTTCAAATCCATTTGAACCTGATACGTCGGCAAAATTCGGATCGCGTTTTACTAAACCAAATTGTATTTTCCCTGAAAACCCGAAGTCTGTATCAAAGTCATCATCATAAGTATTGTGACCAATTAAATAATTGGCATTTACTGTTCCGCCAAAAAATTCAAATGCGTCATCACCGGAACGACTAACCATGATATGGTCTAAAATTGTTCCGTTACCAACACCTCCGCATGTAAGTCCGTTGATCTCATTTCCGGGAACAAATGCAATACCAGGATATTCGATGCGCACATACACTATTTCACCTGAATTATCGGAAGCATTAGCTCCGCCATAACTACCATCTCCTTCCGGAGTGTCTACACCACCTTCAATAACGGCAACACCACCAGGAGTATTAATAGGAGCATCTCCCAAAATAATTAATCCGCCCCAATCGCCATAATTTCTTGTGCCCTCCGGTTGATTACTTGTAAAAACAATTGGTTGATCAACTGTTCCGTTTGCATAAATTTTTGAACCGCGGGTAATGATCAAAGTTCCTTTGGAATCTTTATCTCCGCGAATAATTGTTCCCGCTTCAATATTTAATGTTCCGCCGTCTTCAACATATACGAATCCGTTTAAAATATAAACAGTATCATTTACGAGGTTACGTGTTACACCTGAAATTTCACCTGATAAGGTATGTGTAGGAAGTTGTGCATTTGTTAATGCTGTAATAAACAGCAAGGAGAAAATTGTTAATGTTAATTGCAGTTTTTTCATAATACTAGTTTTAAAATTTGTAATTAATAGATAATGATACTTTAGCACCACCGTCGATGCTTCGTATTGCGTTGTCAATGGATTCATCATATTTTCCATCCTCGTCAAGGTCCTGATAAAAAATTGCATTCTTGTTTAACAGATCACTTACATTTATTTTAACGGAACCTTTTTCTTTTAAGAATGGAATTGATACTTGTGCGTCTAACAGGGGTCTTGGATTTTCATAAATATTATCATACTGTGCATTTCCATATTCAGAAATTCTGCGCCCTATTTGATTAAATAAAGTGGTTACAGAAAGTCCGGTATTTGGGTTGATATAGGTAATTCCGAAATTCATGACATAATCCGATTGTCCCTGCAATTGTCTTTCTGATGTTCCTGCCAAAGCGGTATCAGCAATATGTAATAAGGTATTGGAACGAATCAATGACAAATTTGTACTGAAAGTAAATTGTTCTAAAACTTTTGCACTGCGATTAATAAAACCTAAATTTTTACGCAATTCAAATTCAGCTCCGTATACAGTTGCAACAGAATCATTTACAGGTTTTAATTCACGAGCAGTTCCAAAAAAGAAACGTTGACCTATTGGATTTATAAATCTTTTATAAAATACTCCTGCAGAAATAATTTGTCCTGCTCCAAAAAAATGTTCCACCTTAACATCACTGTTATAAATATCGGTAGCTAACAGGGAAGGATTTCCAATAATGCTGGAATTAGTTTCAATATCATAAAAACCAAATGGAGCCAATTCTCTTAATTCAGGACGAGCTACTGTTTTATACCCTGAAAGACGGATATTCGTTTTTTCGTTTAGTGCATAGGTAATATTAATGGACGGCAAAAGGTCAAATCGTAAACCTACGCTATCGGTTTCGGCTGAATTCACCTCTATTGGTTCCGGATTTGGATTTGCTGTATATTCAAATGAACTTAATGTTTGCACAAAAAATTCAGCACGAACACCCCATACAATGCGGAGATCTTTTCCAATCTTATTATCCAACATTGCATATGCCGATTTATTTGTTTGTTGAGCAGTATAACTATCAGATGCATTAGTAGTTTCATCTATATAAAATAAACTGTCGGAGAAGTTTGCAGGGGCAAATTGATCAGCAGGCGACATTGCAACAATTTCAAAATAATTCGGATTAAAGAATATTTCATTTGACGTGGCCACACCCATGGTACGGGCATCAAATACACGGTCTTTCAACATATATCCGCCTCCAAAACCAAAAGTTTGTTTTGTTTCACCTACAAGGAAAGGATAGTTAAGATCTAAGTTTGCAGAATAGGTTTGTTCATCCATATAAGAATAAAATATTCCCATATTATCGGGTGATGCAAATGGAGAAGGAGATGTTTGAAATGATGTGTCGCCTTCAAATGCAGGTGTTACATTCTTTAAATAATTTACAGTTCTGTAATTAGGTTGATCGCGCACAAGTGTATTAACACCGAGTCCCCACTTGGCTCTTAATTTGGAACCTGGGAGGTAATGATCTCCTCCCACAATAGAGGAAAATAATTGATTGGAGCTGAAATAATAATATTCATTTTGAACATATGCAGCTTTTGAATAATTAATTCCACTGCGCATTGTTGTAATATCAGTGGAATTTACGGAATAGGAATTTTTAAAAGTAAATTTATTGTTATCATTTGCTTTATATGATAAATTGATCAAACCTCCCCATAAAATATTATTCTTAAATTGTTGATCTTCATATGCATATATTGGAGTTATTTCATTATCAAAATCTTTGCGTGCAGAAATATTTGTAACAAAAGAATTATTATAAGTTAAGGCTCCTATTAATCCAAACTCACCAGAACCTTTAAATTTTTTGATCAGACCTCCTGACAATTGATAACTCTGATCAACAGGGGCTGAAGGATTACTGTAAGCACCCCATGGAGAAAATTGTTTTCCGAGATTTGCTTTCTCCTCTAAAGGAATATCAATAAATTCATCGCGTGTTGATGGAAATGCATCCGGAAGCTGACGAATACCATCATCAATTCCAAGCCAATCGGTTTTCCCACCTGTATAGGTATAATATTCTTTAAAAGTGGCTAATGTATTATATCCAACACCTGCCGAAATAGAAAGAAAGTTTTGATCAGGAATATCTCTGGTATTCATCGAAATAATTCCCCCGGCAAAATCGCCTGGTAAATTTGGTTGTGCCGATTTGTAAACAATTAAATTGTCCAACATCGCTGATGGAAAAAGATCAAATGCAAAAGTTTTTCTGTCGGGTTCGGTACTGGGTAATAAATTACCATTTACCAATGCGAGATTATATCTGTCGCTTAAACCGCGGATAACCACAAATTTTTGATCAACAATAGATGTTGCACTCATCATCTTTAGTGCATCACCCGTTGTTTTTCCTGGAGAACGAGAGATAACATCTCTTGATAATACTTCTGATGGGCCTATATTGTTTTTCTGAATAGTTAATACCGCATTAATTGTTTCTTGTCCCGGTTTTCCTTTTATTATTAATTGAAGAGAATCTCCCAGAGCACTTTTAAATTCGGTATTTAATACAATGTCGAGTACTGTCACTTTGTTATTTTCTACCGCAATGTCTTCTATTATTTTTGTTTCGTAGGAAACATAAGTGATCTTTAATGTATAAGTGCCGGGATTTAAACCGGAGATATTATATCTCCCATCAATATCAGTCCCGGTAATAAAACCGGTTGCGTTTTCAACATTAACTGTTGCCCCAATTAACGTTTCGGAATTATCGGCATCAATTATAACGCCAGCAATGGTTCCGGTTTGAGCATAAATATTGACTGAAATGCCTGAAATCAGTATATAAAATGCTATTTTGAGAGTCCTTATCATTGTGTAGAATATTTATATGCAAAGAACTCGCTTTAATGTTACCTAATCATTATTGTAACATTAGTTAAACATCAATCGAATGTAAATTAAAAAAGCCTCCCGAACGAATTCGGAAGGCTACAATCATACTGCAATTAACATTTTATTTACTTATTACTAACTCTTTGGTAACATTAACATTGTCACCTTTAACATTTACTAAGTATATTCCTGATTCTAAATTGCTAACAGACAGATCAATGGATGTAAATCCATCAACTGTTAAGTTATTGTTTTCATAAACAATTTGTCCTACCATATTTACGATTGAAACATCTACAGTTGCATTTGCTTCAATGGTCAAATTTACATTTTCTGATGCAGGGTTAGGATTGATCTGAATTAAATTCTCATCAACAATAACATTGTTTTCTGCACGGAAAGGTAAAGTAGTAAAGGATATAAAGGTTGTTGGTGTAGATGCACCACCAGCGCAATTAGTAATTATACGAACTTCGTAAGTTGTTGAAGCTAATAAGCCGGTAATAGTTTTGGTTGTTGTAAATGATGTAGGAAGTGATATCCAAGGCTTAAGTGGGAATTTGCGATATTGAACTGTGTAATTATTAGTACCACAAAGGTCAGCCCAGTTGATTATTGCAGAACTAGCTGTTATGCCTGAAGCCACAACCCCGGTTGCTTTACCGCAAATAATTGTAGAACTAAGTTTTTTAGACCAGGCACTTTTTTCAGAAGTAGCACATTTTGATCTTACCTGAAAATCATAATCAGTACTTGCTGCTAAACCTGTAAAAGTATAACTGGTTACAGCACCAACATTTAAAGGAGAAGAATAAACTCCAGCTGCAATTCTGAAACGTACCTCATATGTTGAAGAGCCAGAAGCTGCCGTCCAACTGATAGTGGTACTGCAATGTGTAATGTCAGTAGCAATTAAACCGGTAGGTTTCGGAACAGTAACATCGTTAACAGTATATGTTGCAGAAGCAGAACAGCCATTACTTGTAACTGTAACTGTATAGCTACCTGCTGCTAAACCTGAACGATCTTGTGTAGTTGGTCCATCATTCCATGAATAAGTATAAGTACCAACTCCACCTGAAGGAGATACATCAATAGAACCTGTATTTGGGCAAGTCATATTACTAACTACTGCTGAAACTGCAGGAGCATTATTTATACCCGGAGTAGAATAGTCTGTTGTTTGAGGATTAAAATTTACCCATGATTCATCAGTCCAGTTGTCGGAGGTGGAAAATGCACCTGCATAACTTGTAGAAGTAAAGAATGGGTCACTTAATAAACCTGCAAAATAAGTTCCGATTGTTGTTGGAGCTGAACCTGCAGTTGGACGTGGGTCAGGGTTTGATAAGTTAAATACATCAACTAAACCAACACCAGAATTTAAAAGGATAGTTTGATTTCCATTTGTAGATCCGTAAGTATCAATATTAAAACCAACATCACAAGTGGTGCATAAATAATCGTCACCATGACCGGAAAGAATATTGTTTTTGAATTGTAAATTATCTGCAGAAGCATTTAGAGAAGTATTAGTTCCTTCAATTTTAAGTCCCGCCTCAGGATAACCCATGATAATTGAATTATAAATAGAGGTCATTGTGTTTCTTCTCTGATGAGCACCTCTTTTATAATTTACGTTAATTACATCACCGGTGTTAACTTTAGGACCTGCGATTGTATAATTAGAAAATAAACCTCTTGATATTGGTGTATTTCCTGAACCTGTTGCATCATTATCAGATTCAAAACCATTTGAACCGGAAACGTCAGCGATGTTTTGATCGCGTAAGCTATAACCGAATTGTGATTTTCCTGAATATCCAAAATCTGAATCAAAATCATCATCAAATCCTCTGTAAGCAATAAGATACTTTGAATTTACAGAACCTCCAAACCATTCAAAAGAATCATCTCCTGAATAAGAAACCTGAATATGATCTATTGTAGTACCTGATCCAACTCCACCCATGGTTAAACCATTGATCTCGTTACCCGGTACGAAAGGAATACCTGCAAATTCGATACGCACATATTTAAATGTTCCGCTGTTGTCTGCTGCATTTGCACCACCGTAAGTTCCATCACCTTCAGGAGTATCAACACCACCTTCAATTACCGCGCTTCCACCCGGAACATTGATAGGAGCTTCTCCTAAAATAATAACACCACCCCAATCTCCATAAGTTCTTGAACCAGAAGGTTCATTTGAAGTAAATACAATTGGCTCACATTCAGTACCAACCGCATCTATGAATCCAGTTTTAGTAATAATCAAACTTCCTTTAGAAGCTTTATCACCTTTGATAATTGTGCCTTCTTCAATTGTTAATGTTGCACCATCTTCAACATAAACAAATCCATTTAGAAGATAAATGTTGTTGTTGGTCCACGTTGTGTTAGTCGTTATCTCACCTGTAACAGTGATAACCTGAGCTTGCATCGCGGTGAATCCAGTCGCGACAGTCAGTAAACCTAGTAATAATTTTTTCATTGTTTATTGCTTTTTAGTTAAGAATTAATGAGGGCAAAAGTAGAAGTACAGTATTAATACCGTAGTGTTATTAAATTATAATAATCTGATTAAATAGTGAGTTATCTGTAAACTCAAATGTAAGATTTGCGGCGATTGCTAATTAATTGTAAATTTAATGTAGAACTAAAAATGAAAGATTGTTTAATTTCTTAAACAACCTTTCTACTAAACATATAATAATATGTAGGGCAAAAATATTCTATTCGTGAATTTATATTTAATGTCTGTAATTAAATAATAGTAACTTAAAATTTAATTCACATTGCCGACTATTGAAAAATAAAAGAGATAAGATGAAGTGCAAATAATTAAAAGGAAATATGATCAGTATAATTGTCAGTCGATCCGGGTTCGATCTGCATTTTAAACCAGGTGTAATTCACCAACCAATTGAATACATTCTTTTTTTATTTCTTCTCTTACAGCCCGGAAATCTATAAGTATGTCATCGTAATCACTTGATTGAAGCGGATTTCTGAAATTGTAATGTTTGATGCCAGATAGCTCAGAATTGCCTGTATTTTTGAGACTATTGATAAATATGGTTAAGTCTGCGTTGAAAACACTTTTTGATAATGTAACATGTTCATATTCAATTCCATCCTCTGATAATACCTGATCTGCCAAAGGGTGAATAACTCTTTTTTTACCGGATAATGAAACATTGATCCTATTTTCACTGTAAAACCGCAAATAACCGCTCATGATCTCAGCTAATCCATTCGCGGATTCACTATTGATCAAAATATTTACAGGTCGACTCATTTAGAAGTATATTAATTTAACAACAAATTAATAAACAGGTTGGTTTAGACATGTAAAAATAAAATTATAATACTAAATTGCAAACTTAATTTTAAATATCAATTTTATTATCTCAATGTTCAGGACTCCTTTTACAGTAACATCGCTCACATCAGGCCTCACGCATGAATCATCCATAATTTTATTGGGTTCCTGTTTTACGGAGCATATTTCCCAAAACCTGCAAAACAATAAATTTGATGTATTGTCAAATCCTTTTGGTATAATATTTAACCCTGTTTCACTTGCCAATGAAATAAGAAGGCAAATTAAAGGAGTTTGGGTTCAACCTGCGGAGATCTTTGAAAATGGAGGATTATACAGAAGTTTTGATTTTCATGGCAATTGTGCCCATCCCGATAAGGAAGAAGCAATCAGGCGCATGAATGAAGCAATTCGCAGTGGAAAGATATTTCTTGACAAATGTTCTCATCTGATCATAACATTTGGCACCTCTATTGTTTATTCGCTAAAACAATCCGGAAGGGTAGTGGCTAACAATCATAAAATGTCCGCTGCATTATTTGAAAAAAAACAATTGCAATCAAAGGAAATTATTGCTGATTGGTCAGATCTGATCACTGAATTAAAAATAAAATATCCCGCATTACAAATTATTTTCACGCTGAGTCCTGTTCGTCATTTAAGAGATGGTGCGGTTGAAAATGCTCTTAGTAAAGCTGTTTTATTGCAATCCATTCATCAACTCAAAAACAATTTTCGGGATATTTATTATTTCCCATCCTACGAAATAATGATGGATGACCTTCGCGATTACCGTTTTTATGCAAAGGATATGCTACATCCGAATGAAGTGGCCATAGAATACATTTGGCAAATATTTAAAAAGTCCTGTATAAATGAAAAATGTTATTCTTTGATCGAGCAATTGGAACAAATCCGAACAGCAATGTTGCACAAACCATTTTTTCCCGAATTAAAGGAGCACAAGGAATTTAAATTGAACATGCATTTAAAAATAGAAAAATTACAAAAAGAATTTTCACGAATTAATTTCAACGAAGAACTAAATTTTTTTTCGTGAATGGTAAATAAGTAGAAATGCCACTAGTTGAAAATTGTATAATTTGTAGAGACGCAATGCATTGCGTCTCTACAAATTATAC
>JAYSYX010000422.1:0-2644 GCA_043727235.1 Bacteroidota bacterium | reverse complement strand
TACTTCGTTTAACTTGGATGTGGAAACTTTGGTCTGTTTATTTTCATAAACTTTAATTGCTTCCTCCATTGCCTGAAATATCCTCGTTTTTTCGAGTGCAGAAATAAAGATGATCGGCACATCGCGAAAAGGAGCTATTTTTTCTCTGATCTTGGCTTCCACATCACGCATAGTATTGGTTTCCTTTTGCACCATGTCCCATTTATTAACCAATATCACCAATCCCTTGTGTTTCCTTTCGATCATCTGCAGAATAGCCAGATCCTGACTTTCAATTCCGGAATTTGCATCAATTACCAGCAAACAAACATCGCTGTCGTCAACTGCTTTAATGGCCCGAATAACAGTATAAAATTCCAGATCCTCCTTTACAGAGGCTTTTTTTCTGATACCTGCCGTATCTATCAAAATAAAATCTTTGTCGAATAATTGATATCTGGTGTGGATGGAATCTCTCGTAGTTCCTGCAATATCAGTAACTAATGTGCGTTCCTGTCCGGTCAATGCATTTAATAAAGTAGATTTTCCGGCATTCGGCTGACCCACTATCGCAAAACGCGGAAGGCCTTTTTCCTTTAATACATCGCTGCTATCAGGCTCCTGAATTTGTGCCGCAACAGCGTCCAAAATTTCGCCAGTTCCACTTCCTGTAATAGAAGAAACAAAAAATACATCTTCAAAACCCGCGGCATAAAACTGCGTAGCCTCCAGATGTCGAACATTATTATCAACCTTATTAACGGCAACAAACACCTTTTTTTTCGATTTGCGTAACATTTTTATCACGTCATCATCAAAATCGGTAATACCGGTAGTAACATCCATCATAAAAATGAGCAGATCAGCTTCGTCAATCGCAATTTTCACCTGGCGGCGAATTTCCGTCTCAAAAACATCGCTTGAACGCGCAACAAAACCACCTGTATCAATCAGATCGAATGTTTTTCCATTCCATTCCACTGTTCCATAATGCCTGTCGCGGGTAACTCCGCTTATATCATCCACAATAGCCACCCTCTCCCCTGTTAAACGGTTAAATAAGGTTGATTTCCCAACATTCGGACGGCCAATAATTGCAACTGTAAATCCCACTTTAATTCAATTCTTTTATAAAAAACAATTTCCCGCAAATACAGCCAAAAAGCCGGATAAATCAGCACTTTTTTGCTTTATCTGCGAGAAACCTGAAGTTGTGCAAGAAACAAAAACTGAATTCTGTGAAAAACAGCTTTTTTCCTTAAATATTCAACAAAAATTAGTAGCGGGGACAGGACTCGAACCTGCGGCCTTCGGGTTATGAGCCCGACGAGCTACCAACTGCTCCACCCCGCGGTATATCGTAAAAAATGATCAATCTATTTCAGAACGAGGTGCAAAGATACGGGATCGGGAGGATATTACCTAAATTATGGTATAATAGTAAAATAGTATTTAGTAGCTAGTATATAGTATTTAGAGTGCTCCGAGTCGGCTGAGAACTAAACCAGGATTAATAACTACGGCAACTTGAGGGTCTCGCTCTCAGCGAGGCTCTCAGTATAGGCATACCCACTATCAACAACCTCCAATGAAACTAACTGCACACATGCACACACCTTAAAGGGGAGCTTACTTCTTCCTACAATGAAAGTTCAATTCGAAGGAAAAAACATCAATATTACAAACTGCCAACTGCTACTGCCCACTGTTAACTTTAGAAAAGGAACAATTCGAAGGAAAACCTCCCTCCCGTCAAACTGCCTATTTATCCTCCGTAGCTTTAGCGAATGAGGACTGCCCACCGTTGACTATTGACTCTTTATAATGATTAATTTTACAAAATGACTTTCAGATCCGGTTACGTAAACATAATAGGCAAACCCAATGTTGGGAAATCAACTTTGATGAATGTATTGGTGGG
This sequence comes from Bacteroidota bacterium, assembly GCA_043727235.1. Taxonomy (GTDB): domain Bacteria; phylum Bacteroidota; class Bacteroidia; order Chitinophagales; family BACL12; genus UBA7236. The sequence continues at coordinate 744 of JAYSYX010000422.1, read as the reverse complement.
GGAAAAACTTTCGATCATAAGTCCAAAAGCACAGACGACCCGAAAACGCATATTGGGAATTGCTACGGATGAAAATTCGCAAATTGTTTTTTCTGATACTCCAGGAATTATAGATTCACCGGAATATAAATTACACAGTTGGATGAACGATCAGGTGAAAGGGGCTTTGAAGGATGCGGATATTATTCTATTTATGACAGACCCATGGGACAGAATAAATGATCAACATGAAATTATTCAGCAATTAATTAAAAGTACAATTCCTGTTATTGTCATCATCAATAAAACGGATGCAATAACACAACCGAAAACATTAGAATTAATTGCAAATTGGAAAGAAATTTTACCTGGAAAAGAAGTACTTCCCATTTCTGCTCAGGAGAAAACAAATATTGATATATTATTAAAATTAATTGCCTCCCAACTCCCCGAACATCCACCATATTTTGATCCGGAAGAAATAACTGATCAATCGGAAAGATTTATTGCTGCTGAAATTGTGCGCGAAAAAATATTTTATAATTATAAACAGGAAATTCCTTATTCTGTGGAAGTTGCTATAGAGGAATATAAAGATAAAGAAACATTAATTGCAATTCGCGCCGTTATTTATGTAAGTAAAGAAACACATAAATCTATAATTATTGGCAAGGGCGGATTGGCAATTAAAAAAGTAGGCATAGAAGCACGTTTAGACATTGAGAAATTCACCGGTCGAAAAATATTCCTCGAATTATTTGTGAA
>JAYSYX010000421.1:0-6640 GCA_043727235.1 Bacteroidota bacterium | reverse complement strand
TTGATCTGTATCGCGAAGCAGGAAAAATAGCAGGTTACAAACCGGAACAATTAAAAGTAGGATTACATTCATTGGGATATGTTGGAAATTCTTCCGAGGAAGCTATTGCAGATTATTATCCGGGATATGCAGAAACCTTTACACGAATTGGAAAAGAACGCGGTTGGCCTCCGGTAACACGCAACAGATTTGATGCACAAAACGGCAAAACAGGTGCCTTATTAGTTGGAGATCCACAGGAAGTTGCAGAAAAAATTATTCGTCACAGTGAAGCTCTGGGCGGTATTTCGAGATTTACTTTTCAAATGGATAATGCTTCATTATCACATGAAAAATTATTGCACTCCATTAAATTGATTGGTGAAAAAGTTAGCGACATCGTTAATAAATAAAATTAATTTTTATCCAGAAGCAAAACACTAAATCATTTTTGCAAGTCTTAGATTTATATGACCGAAAGAAATATTTTTAAACATTGATTTGATTTAGTTGAAATTTATTGTTGGGAGTTTACCTCTAGTGAGACCCTCGCTGGGAGCGAGAGCCTCACTGCCACCGGTTTTAAATTATCCTCACTCCGGTGCACTCTGAATACCGGAGATCAAATTAGATATTCCGTAGTTTAGTACAACGGACTCACGATTGACGATTCACGATTCACGAAAATATTATGAGCAGAAAATTAATATTATACATAGCAGCGAGTTTAGATGGTTACATAGCTAAACCAATCGACGATCTTTCTTTTTTGGACATTGTCCAAAAAGAAGGGGAAGATTACGGATATACAGATTTTGTTGCTACAATTGATACAGTAATAATCGGAAGAAAAACATATGATTGGGTGATCTCGAAAGTGCCTGAATTTCCACATGAGGATAAGGATACTTATGTTATAACGAGAAACGCAAGACAGGATGTTGGCAAGGTGAAATTTTACAGCGGAAATCTAAAGGTTTTAATAGCCAAACTGAAATCGGAAGAAGGAAAAAATATCTTTTGCGACGGCGGTGCAGAAATCGTGAATGAACTATTAAAATTTAAACTTATAGATGAATTGGTAATTTCCATAATTCCAATATTATTAGGAGATGGAACTAGACTATTTAAAGATGGGAGACCGGAACAAGGATTGATTTTACTTTCTACAAAACAATTTGAAAAAGGATTAACCCAGTTACATTATAAAGTTATTTAACAGTGGTAGGTTTAACCCTATCTGATACAATATATTTATAAAATCTTTATAGTATACTGTTTACCTTTACCGAATATCCTATAGGTAAATGAAACTTTTTAATACAAGGAAACTACCGCTTAAATCGCAATACCTTATTAGTATTGGCCTTGTTTTATTTGTAACTATCTGCTGTTATTTTACATCTGACTATATTGGATACCGGGTAGTTGCTTTAATGCTGCTCATGACTGTCTCCTTTATTGCCATGTTATTTGAAATTTTACCGGTGCTCATAGCGTCGATATTGAGTGCAATTATCTGGAATTTTTTCTTCATTCCTCCTCTATATACTTTTCATATCGACAATACAGAAGATGTATTGATGTTTCTACTTTATTTTATCATTGCTTTGGTAAATGCCGTACTCACATTTAAGATACGTGAAGCGGAAAAAAAGGCAAGGGATAAGGAGGAAAAAGAAAATACAATCAAACTTTACAACACACTGCTTAATTCTCTTTCTCATGAATTGCGCACCCCTATTTCAACCATTATAGGAGCCGTGGATACTTTAAATGAAAACAAGGATAAACTTTCACCCGAAAATCAGACCGACCTGTTGAACGAAATAGATAAAGCAAGTTTACGATTGAACCGACAGGTAGAAAATTTATTAAATATGAGTCGCCTCGAAAGCGGAATGTTAAAACCAAAAATGGACTGGTGCGATATCAATGAATTAATTAATAACGTAATTCAAAAATTATACTCAACAAATAACCACATTATTGAGTTTCATCCCGATGATACCATACCCTTATTTAAACTTGATGCGGGATTAATGGAACAGATATTTCAAAACCTTATTTATAATGGGTTGCAGCATACACCTGAAAACTCTGTTATAAAAATATCAGCCGCATATGAATCCAATATTTGTGTAATTACCTTTTCCGACAATGGTCCGGGTTTTCCTGAAAAGGAATTGCCATTTGTATTCGATAAATTCTATCGTTTACCAAATACAAGAGCCGGTGGCAGTGGTTTGGGATTATCCATAGTTAAGGGATTTGTTGAAGCACAAAACGGAACCATTTCACTGGAAAATAATAAAAAAGGTGGCGCGAAATTTATGATAGAAATTCCTGCAGAAACATCATTCATAAAAAATTTGAAAAATGAATAAGGCGGAAATATTAATTATTGATGATGAACCACAAATTCGCAAGTTGCTTGAAATAACTTTGGAAAGTAACGACTATAAAGTGTGGCAGGCAGAAACGGGAAAAGGAGGTATTATTATGGCAGCAAACCATCCTCCTGAATTAATACTTCTTGATCTGGGATTACCGGATAAAAGTGGTCACCAAATTTTACGCGAATTGAGGAGTTGGTATAATAAATCCATCATTATTCTATCCGTTCAAAACAGTGAGTCCGACATTGTTGAAGCCCTCGACAATGGAGCAACCGACTATTTGACCAAACCTTTTCGAAGTGCAGAATTACTTGCACGTATTCGTTCTGCAATACGAAGGAATCAAACGCCGAATACAAATAATATTATGGATTTCGGCAATGTTCAGATCGACCTTATTGCAAGAACTGTTTTTAAAAATAACCTAATGATTAAACTCACTTCCACTGAATTTAATCTTATCTCTCTATTTGCAAAAAATGAAGGCAGAGTGTTAACTCACCAATTTTTATTAAAGGAGATCTGGGGCGTGGGTTATCAAACAGAAACACAATATCTGCGCGTTTTTGTTGGCACCCTTCGCAAAAAAATTGAAGATGACCCAAATCAGCCAAAACATATTATAACAGAAAGCGGAGTTGGTTATCGCTTTATTTGAATAAATATTCACCAACATCTTTATATTTTCTTTATATATGTGAAACACAGTTTTATATTTTGCCTATAACCTGACCGCGAACTTTGTGTTATTAAACGGTTATATATGCAAAGTCCTAAAATTGGAATTAACAGTAAGGTTAATGCCGGCACATTATTAATTGCACTCGGAATAATTTACGGTGACATAGGAACCAGTCCCTTATATGTTTTAAAGGCAATTGTGGGCGATCGCCCCATAAATGAAATGCTTGTTTACGGAAGTGTTTCCTGTGTTTTCTGGACCATTACTTTTCAAACAACCTTTAAATATATTTATCTCACTTTAAAAGCCGACAACAAAGGCGAAGGTGGAATATTTTCTTTGTATGCACTCGTAAGAAGGTACGGAAAATATTTAGTAATTCCAACAATTATAGGAGCATCTACCCTGCTTGCTGATGGCATTATTACTCCGCCAATTTCTGTGTCATCTGCCGTGGAAGGTTTAAGAAATATCAAGGGGTTGGAAGATATTCCGACAGTGCCCATCGTGATCGCAATTATTTCGGCATTATTTCTATTTCAGCGATTCGGAACACACAAAGTGGGAACAACCTTTGGTCCTGCCATGCTTATTTGGTTTATTATGTTAAGCACTTTGGGACTGATACAAATTTCGCAACACCCGGAAATAATTAAAGCAATAAATCCAATGTATGCATTTCGTTTCTTATCGGAATATCCTCATGGATTTATATTATTAGGTGCAGTTTTTTTAGCTACAACCGGAGCGGAGGCATTGTATTCCGATCTCGGGCATTGCGGAAGAAAAAATATACGTATTACCTGGGGTTTGGTAAAAACCTGTTTATTACTCAATTACATGGGTCAGGCTGCATGGTTAATTAATCAGGGTGATGGAACTTTATTAACAGGAAGAAATCCTTTTTTTGAAATTATGCCTCACTGGTTCCTGATACCGGGAATAATAATTGCAACATCAGCGGCAATTATTGCTTCACAGGCATTAATCAGCGGAAGTTATACATTGATAAATGAGGCAATGAATATGAATTTCTGGCCTCGTGTTGCTGTGCGCCAACCTTCAGAAATTAAAGGACAGATATACATTCCAAGTGTAAACATTATGTTATGGATTGGATGTGTGCTAATGGTATTACATTTTGAAAACTCTTCAAACATGGAAGCAGCATATGGTTTGGCAATAACTCTCACCATGATGGTTACAACCTATTTATTAACCTTTTTCCTTTTATATAAATTAAAATGGAACAAGGTGCTTGTGTTCTCCTTATTAGCATTGTTTGCTACTATAGAAATTTCCTTTTTTATTGCAAATATTCACAAATTTCCGGAGGGAGGATATATCACAATAATTATTTCTTCCATCTATATATTTATTATGTATTCTGTATATTCAGGAAGAAAAATAAGCAATAAATTTACAAAGTTTGTAGATCTTGGAAGATATGTAAAAGACATAAAGGAATTAAGTAAGGATGATATTATTCCCAAATTTTCGACTCACCTCATCTATCTTTCAAAAGCAAATAACAGACACGAAATCGAAGAAAAGATCATTAAATCCATTTTTGGAAAAAATCCCAAAAGGGCCGATGTATATTGGTTCGTGCATATACATCGCACTAATGAACCTTATACCCTATCCTACGATGTTTCGGAGTTGGTGGATGATAAGGTAATAAAAGTAAATGTAAATGTAGGTTTTCGCGTTCAACCAAGAACGGAATTATATTTTAAGAAAATAGTTCAGGAATTGGTTTTAAATAAAGAACTCAATTTGCACATTCGCCCGGATGGCTCCACCAAATATAATAATGAACCGGATTTCAAATTTGTGGTAATTGAAAAATTCCTTTCCGTTGAAAATGAATTTGCACTGCGCGAAGGACTCTTACTCAACTCCTATTTCTTTTTCAAACAACTCGGACAAAGTGATGAAAAGGCATTTGGACTTGATAAAAGTGATGTGGTGATCGAACATGTTCCACTCGTTTATCAACCGGCAAATAAAATAGAATTAAAACGTGAACACTCACAGAAATAAAGAGGTAATTATGAGTGAGGATCTTTCGTGAATATTTTATGAAAAATATTTTTTAAAAGAAAATAAATGAAAAAAATTATTTTAATAGTTTTAATCACATCAGGGATTAAACTAATGGCAAAAACCGAATCCCTTTATGATAGCTCAACGCAGGGGAATTCTGATCAAATTAAAAAGGCATATTCTGTTGATACCACTTCACAGCAGAGTGAAAATACTTTTGATTCAACTAATATTAAATCAGAACCATTTGTATGGGGAGATTTTACCTGGGTTCAGGGGAATAGCCGGCAAAACAATTCGATATTAAAAGGAAAATATTTTACAGGTGGTTTAACTCTTGATTGTAATTACAATTATAATTTCAATAAACCGATAGATCATACCAATAGTGGAAGTACGGCAACATTCAGGAGCAACGAATTTAATATTTCGTATATAGAACTTGGCGGAGATTTTTATGAACCCGCAAGTGGAGCCAGAGCAAAATTGATGTTGCAATTCGGTACAAGAGCAACAGGTATCCCAAGAAATGATGTAACTCCGCTAAGAGGGCAATTTGATTTATATAATGCATTGAGATATGTAACAGATGCCCATGGTGGAATTCATTTGAATAAAATGCATGGAATAAATATCGACTTCGGACTTTTTAAATCCTATGTAGGTTTATTATCATATAATAATTTTGAAAATTGGAATTATCAACCATCCTTCACCAGCGATAATACCCCCTGGTTTTTTACCGGTGCAAGAGTTCAATTATTCCCAACAGATAAATTAAAACTGGAACTCTGGTTAATTAATGGCTGGCAAACCTATGCAATGTTTAATGAAGCACCCGGAATAGGTTACCAAATTCAATGGCGCCCAAAGGAATGGTGTTCCATACTTACCAGTTCCTATATAGGATGGGATACACCAAATAATAAAGAAAGAATGCGTTTTCACAACGATAATAGTGCAGTGATAAGATATATAAATAAACCAAACAATAAATTTATTTCCAAAGCAGCTTTTTCTTTAACAGCCGACATTGGTTTCGAGAATGGTGGTGGTGTAAAACCATTTAATGGCGACAGTATTACACCGGCACAAAATTTCGTAAGCGGCATGTTCTATAATCGCTTTTGGTTTGGCGTCAAACAGCAATGGGCATTTACATTTGGGGGTGGATATATCAATAATCCCGGAAGATACCTTGCACTTTTACCTTCAGGCAATGGAATCCTCAGTCAAAATCCCGGCGATAAGTTTGAAGGTTGGGATGCATCCGCAAACATTCAATATATGCCAAACCAATTTATGACCTTTGGTATTGAATATGTGAGCCGGCATACCAATGTTCCTTATTTTTCAGGCCCCGGTGGCGTAACATCACCAAATGGCTGGAATGCACCTATCGGCGATCCGGCAAATTATATTGCAGATCTGGTAAAAGACGAAAACAGATTAATATTCTCTACCATTTTCAAGTTTTAAAATTATAAAATATCCATTATTAATCATAGAATAAATGCATATTAAGTATCAT
>JAYSYX010000420.1:0-6659 GCA_043727235.1 Bacteroidota bacterium | reverse complement strand
GTAGTAAAAATTGGTTTGTTACCAATGCAGGTGGAACTGGAAAATCTTGTATTGATAAAAGAGAAAGAAGAATTTATTGAAAAAAAATAAAATGGATTTTGCTGATTAATGCCCCGCACTTACTTTTGCGCCGGAGAGTTGGCAGAGTGGTCGATTGCGGCAGTCTTGAAAACTGTTGAGGGTTACACCTCCCGGGGTTCGAATCCCTGACTCTCCGCTTTTTCCTACTAAACCCCATAAAATAAGCGTTCCAAAGGTTATGAAAGGCAAAACGGAACGATTTGACGGAACGAAATTTACAGAACCTCGTATCTATCCAAAGGATTACAGGACTAACAAGGGCGCGGAATTTTTCATAAGTTGGAGCGAAAGGGTAGATGGTAAGTTAAGGACCATTAAAAAGAGGTTTGATATAAATAGCCATACCGGATCAAAGAAGGTCGCCCGTGCGGAGGCGTTTCTGGAATCTGTCATAATTTCTCTGCAGCTTCAAAAAAAGGAACCATCAGAATTTGAGAATTTAAGTTTGATTGAATCGCTTTGCTTCGCACTTAACGCTGAATACCCCGCATGGTCGAAAAAAACCGTTTCCTCTTATCTTTCCAGTGGTAGCATATTCTTAAGATTTCTTCACGAAAAAAGATATAACGACCTCACGGCGGTAGATTTTACCCGTGCAATGGCTAAAGAATACTCAGATTACCTTTTAAAATCTTATGCGATCAGAACACATAACAACCGATTAACAGAGGCGGGAACTTTTTTCGGATATTTATTTGAGCGGGAAATAATCGAAGTAAACCCTTTTGACCGGGTAAAAAGAAAACGCGCACCGGCGGGAGGTCAATTACCTTTTTCATTAGAACAACTGGAAAATTTACGAAAGAAATTAGATCCTGACACTCTGTTATTCCTTGACTTCGCGGTGGATAGTTTATTACGGTCAGCAGAATTTGAAAGATTGAAAATTAAAGACCTGCTTTTTGAAAGTTCTGAAATTGTAATAATAAGCAATGAGAAGTCAGGCCGCAGAACAAAGGATAAACAAACGCGGTATGTAAAACTTAAAGCTGATACCATGGAAAGAATAAAAATATTAGTCCATGGTTTCGATCCTGAATATTATGTCTTCGGAGTGAACTTCAAACCCAGACCCCAACAAATAAGAAAAGATGCAATAAGTAAAAGGTTCACGGAAATTATAAGAAGTCTGGGATATGGCAAGGAATACTCTTTATACTCAACCCGAAAAACAGGCTCCATAATTAAATGGAAAGTAGAGAAATGTGGAAGTGAGGAATTAATGAATATGCTTGGCCATTCCGATTGGAGTTCCACAATGCACTATTTGAAGGATATTTTAGGGGTGTATGATAGGAGAGGTTAGGCGGGCTTCAAAGTAATATCTCCATAACAATTCAGAGCGTCGCAAATTTTGAAATATGTCGCGAATGTCATGTTTACCTTTCCGTTTTCAATTTCAGAAATCCGATCTTTTGTTAATCCAATTTTATCGGCAAGATCTTGCTGTGTGAGGTTGCGATGTTTCCGCATGGTTGCGATCATCTTTCCAATGTGATATAATCTTGAATCCTCCATTTGTCACCAAATCCCCGCACCGGTGAAGGTGCAGGGTTGGTATCCCGCAAGACTTTGCAGGAACTTGCGGTTATTTTACAATAGCATTAAAAATATTCATTAATTTAAGTCCTATTTCGTTTTTATCAAACAATCTCGACTTATTATAGTCTTCGTGACCATATATAGGGGATGCGTAATATATACCGGTATTGCCTTCGATAAGAATTTTAAAATAAGGAGTTCCCTTTGTTTTTTTTGATAGTGTTATTAAAGAGCGGGTTATTTGTATCGGTGTCTTTACGGAATTGTCCATTTTTTCCAATTCTCTGGCTTTCTTTTTTGAAACAATTTCAATTATTTCAGTAACGGCTAATTCGCCCACTTTTTTTGTATTACCATGAAAATTTGTTGAAGTCCATGCTTTAAGGCTTTTAATTTGGTTGATTCTGTTTGAATTTTTCATTTTGCAAAGTTTTAGACAAATGATTCATTTCATTTGATAGTGTAAAGATAGTATTATAATACCATAACTTACAAATATTTTAACACTTATTTTTAAACTATTTTCAAAAAGTGAGGAAAATTAGGGGTTTCATCCAATAAAAAAAAGGCGGGTTCATCACACCCGCCCTAAAATGGAAAATAAAAGATAAACTTAACTTTTATAAATGTAAACTGCGTTCTGTGTTACAGTATCAGCTTCCAAAGAATTAAGCCCTGAAATTTCTTCTAATATCTGACCTGCAAAATTAGCTTTGTAAAATCCCATGTTTTGCATTATAATTTCAGGCGCAACACCGTATTCATTATTATTAATAAATTCAATTAACTTGGTCAGACCCACTTTAATTGCCTCGTAAATATTTTCCTGTGCTTCTCCTTTGATTTGCGCCAAAATAAAGTCAATAACTTTGTCAACAGGCTGACCGTCTTCTAACGCTTCGTCTAACTTTTGCAAGGCCTCTACAATTTGAGTTGATTCATAGAGCCATTTTTTTAACTTCAACGGCAACCCGTTAAAAATTGCTTTGGCTTCATCGGATATATCTTGCATATCCTCAATAAATGTTGTCCCGTCTTTTTTGGAGAATAATTTTCTTTTGCTCATAATTTTTTTGATTTTTTTAATGCGTTTTTATAATTTATTGCGAAGTAAATTTTGCCGTTTATTTCAAATTCTTTTAACCCCTTTATTTTTAATATCGCTGTTTCCCTTTCCCTTTTTTCTTCGTCTGAAAGTGGTTGTGCTTCAAATCCACCTTGCGCAAAACCACCTCCCATTGCATAGGCTGCGAGTAGTATCGTTGATAATTTTTTCATCCCCATATTAATTACAATTGCAATTTGTTTTTGCCACTTTGCATCCCAAAAACAACCATCTTTTTTTCAAACACTCAACCGGTTTGTATTCGCATCCTTCATTAATTGTGGCAAGTGGATTGTAGTTTATAGCTTCTCTATCCATGCAACCTATAACATCGAATAAACAACTCCCATTATCCGTATTTGCGTTTGGATCGTAATTATTCGCATCCTGCGAAGTGCAGCCGTAAATCGGTATCGGCTCAAACTCCGAATGAATATATCCGTAACTTAACTCCGGTATATAATCATAAACAGCTACGTCCGAAATTTCATACATTTTTAAACTACCTGTATTATACCAAGCTGTTGCTCCAGAACTCGAATAAAAATTAGCTCCGTTCAAACATTCAAACCATGCGTTAGTTAATCTCATTCCTGTAGGAACTGTTATAGCTTCTGTGAGGTCTTTAGCTTCACGGGTAAGATTATGGTAGGAAATACTATTTTGATTGTGTAGGAAGTTTCTTAATGTATAATAACCAAGCCTTTTGATGAATTGATTACCTGTTACAATATCATTTTTTGAAAGTGGTGTTATGCTTCCTGTGATACCTGCTCCGTTAAATCTGCAAACGGCAGCGATAATATCTTGGTCTTCCAGAGTTCTGTTTAAAACCCAATCAAAGGCAGCTTCATATCCTACCGTCCCTGAAATTACCCCAACTCCAACCGCGGTAAATCCTTCCGTTACCCACATCTTTTTATTAGGAAAGTTCGCCCTGTGGTAGGCTATAACATCATCGTAAAAATTACCCTCTGTTATTTCAGAATAAAGAGTGCTGTAAAATATATCCTTATCGCTTAAATACTGACCGCTAACAACTTCTTTAGGTAGTTCACGCCCTGCATCAATATCAATTAATACAGGTGCGCTATCCTTATTCCAATAAGGGTGACAATCGGGTGCGTATTGAGGGTTGGAATTTATAAAAAGTATCGCATTTGCGTTCCACGTTCCTGCCTCAGCAGGTCTGCGAATTGGAAAGATTATATTACCGGTAAATCCTTTAGCGGTTAATTCGTTAAGGATAGGGGTGCAATGTGCCATGTAAAGACTCCAGTTGTTATTATGTGCAACCTTCGCCCATTCTTCATTACCTGCCCTGCAAGCTATTATATTAACTCCGCCCTCTATTAGTTTGTCGAAGGCATAAAAGTTGTCAATTATTGACAACTTATTTCGTGCATCAAAAGAATAAATAAGATAAAGATTTTTACCCGCTGCCTGAAATTCGTTGTGCAAGGCAATGATATTATTTATATCTTGGTCAGGAGCTTTGCCCGTGTATTTATACTGGCAAAAATCCAATACAAAGTTATCGGGTGTAATGTCCAAAATATACGCCCTTACTTCGGGTGTGTAATTTACGGCGGTGTTTTGCCCTGCGTAGCCGTAAAGTGTTTGTGATTTCACGCTCAACCAAGTGAGGCAAATAATTAGTAGTAATCCGATTAGTTTTTTCATCCTAAATTTTTATCAAGTGAACATAATTTATTATCAATAAGGCACATCCCGAATTTTTCCAGCTTCCAATTTTGTTTTAATCGGTATAGCTCGGATTTTTCGAGAGCGTTTTTTGTTTTGGTTATTTCGGGTCGGGTCATTTATAAAAATTCAATTAAAATATTTGGAACAATTATATCCTTGTAAATAGGTCTACCCTGTGAATCTCTTTTGCCTGTTTTTGAATCACCGTAATGAGTTTCCATTTCAGTTAAAACCGTTTCCATATATTCAGTCCATTGACTCGGCGGAACAGTCCAACATCCTAAACTACCTGTTGTTTTATTCCCTCCCATATGATTATTAATGCCTAAATAAGCACTTGTTTGTTCGTATGGAGGATTGCCGTCACGAATTACCGTTATCTTTCCTAATCGCTGGCAAAGGGCTAAATACTTGCCTTTATGATAGTCGAGTTTCCAGCAATAATAAAGTCCTGATTTTGTAGATGCCATTCCTTTTTTGTCACCAAATCCGCTACCGTCTCTAAATGTTGAAGGGTCTATATTCCCGTTGAAAGGAAATAGTTTTTTACCCGAAACAATAAATAAAGCATCATCATAAATACCCCTGTCGTTTTCGCCTGCTTTACCCATTGTATTTTTATAATACCCACGAATGCCAACAATATAAACAGGATATTTCACCGTGTCTAATTGCAGGTATTCCGTGTATTTAATTAATCGGTCGTATTCGAGTTTGGGTTTTGTCATTTATAATTCTTTAAAATGTATGAAATCGAATTAACATTTTTATAACCCATAGCCGTTGCAATTTGTCTTAGCGATTTACCTCTCATTTGATAAGCATTAACTGTGGTTAATAATTGTTTTCGGCGTTTCGAATTTAGTTGGTTCATAGATAAAAATTATTAATTGTGATGGCAGGATTATTTCATACCTGCAAATTACCTTCCTATGATTACTCTACACTTGAAGCGGATCGCGGCACAAAAATCACACCCTTAAGCCCAATCTATCCTTTATTATTTTCACATTGTTTTTCTCTGTGCATTAAAGTAGGTAACTACATTTTTAGCGTCTTATTCCGCCACATCACAATTAACAATTCAAAATTATACAATATTTACTCAAAGATAAAATAATTATCTTTAAGTTATCCACATAAAATAAAAAAAAGCGGGATAAACCCGCCTTTCCTATGAAAAAAACAACTACTTTTATTTTTTCAGCATCTTATCCGTATCATGCTGCAATCCTTTGTCACGGGTTGTTAATTGCGAAGTCCCAAATACAGACCATGCACCAACTTCTATCTCTCCTAATAAACCACTAAGGCTATCTGAGAGCCAAACAAATTCGAGGTAACCATCGGTAAAGAATAAGAACCTTAAGCCAATAGCGATAACACCTGACAGTATAGCCAAGCCTTTAAACAGTATCGGATTTGGCGAAATAAATCGCTGGATAAAAAGGATAAGATATTGCATGTTATTGATTTGAAATTATATATTCAAGTTGCGCTGCTGCTGTTGCTAAAGCTGCACCACTTGCATCTACAGCATCGTTACCGGTTGTTGCGATTGTGGTCGCTATTCCGGATTGATCGTAAATTAAAAGACTGGTCGCGGATGCTTGTTTAAAAAATACCAACGGTTTTAATAACAAGAAAAAAACGGTCGGCGCTGAATTATCGGGAACTACTTTCCAATATTTCCGATATGTGGTTGGGTCTAATTTTACTACTGCCATATTATTTTTGTTTATAAAGTTCCTGTCTTACTTCGCGGAACATATTTAAAAATTCGATTTCGTTATCTTTTATTTCATTAATCAGCATTATTGTGCTGTCCTGCTTTTCAGAAATTATTTCCTGATTAAGCAGTTGAACCTGAATGCCTGTCTTTAACTGTTTAATTTGAATGGAATCCTCAACCCTGTCCCGGGCGTAAAGCTGTTTAAACTCATCAATTTCAGCACCTAATACAACCCCCCTTTTTGCGTTGTTGAAAATAAATAACGTGCAAACCCCCAAAACGAAGAAGGCGAATTTTGCAAAGGCCTTGCCTATTTCGGTTGCGAAAAAGTCAACTAATTTGGATAGGGCTATTTTCATATCATTGCTATTGTTCGTGATACTTCAATCCATTGCGTTCCGTTAGTGCAAATAAATGTTATGCAGAATTTTCTTCCCGAAAGTATGCCTGTGCTTAATGTTGCTGTTGTTGTGAAGTTAGTTCCGAATGTAA
>JAYSYX010000419.1:0-18902 GCA_043727235.1 Bacteroidota bacterium | reverse complement strand
AAGATGTCACCCCTGGGGTGGGCATGGACATGATCCGGTTCCATAAATAATAAATAATATCACTTAAATTCTAACGATTAATATTAAGTAAATGAAAGGCATAAATAACTTTATTAAAACTGCAAAAGGGCAATTAATTATTTCGCTCATCAGCATTTCTTCCGTATTTGTTTTTACCTCAGCAGCAACAGGTGCAGATCTTTTCGAGATAGGAAAAAATATCGACATATTTACTTCTGTATATAAAGAATTAAACACTTATTACGTAGATGAAGTGGACCCGAATAAATTAATGCGCACCGGTATTGATGCAATGCTGGAAAGTCTTGATCCATATACCAACTATATTTCTGAAGCAGAACTGGAGGGATATAAATTTCAAATTACCGGAAATTATGGAGGTATTGGCGCTAGCATAAGACCCATAGATGGTAAGTCAACTGTTGTGGAATGTTTTAAAGGTTTTGCTGCAGAAAAAGCAGGTTTGCTTCCGGGAGATATTATTTTGGAAATAGATGGAAAAATTCTTGATTCAAAAAATGATGAAGGAATTTCTGATATGTTAAGAGGATCTCCGGGAACTACCGTAAAATTAAAAGTTACCAGACCTTATGAAGACAGAACTTTTGAATTAGCTGTTACAAGAGAAGATATTGATATGCCAAATGTTCCTTATTACGGATTTACAGAACCGGGAATCGGATATATTATTTTAACGCAGTTTACCGAAGATGCCGGATTAAACGTAGGCAATGCACTTAAAGAATTAAAAAAACAAGATCCGCAAATGAAAGGCCTAATTCTTGATCTACGCGGAAACCCGGGTGGTTTATTAAGAGAAGCTGTTAATGTATCTAATATATTTATTGACAAAGGATTAGAAGTGTGCAGCACATTGGGAAAAGTAAAGGAATGGGACAAAACATTTAATGCGTTGAATGCGCCGATCGATAATAAAATTCCACTTATTATACTTAGTAATAGTTCTTCTGCATCTGCTTCTGAAATTGTTGCGGGAACTATTCAGGATTATGACAGAGGAGTTATTCTTGGTGAAAAAAGTTATGGAAAAGGATTAGTACAAACAACACGTGATATTTCTTTTAATACTAAATTAAAACTCACTACGGCAAAATATTATATTCCGAGTGGAAGATGTATTCAGGCTTTGGATTATACGCATAGAAATGTAGATGGAAGTGTTGGAAAATTACCTGATTCACTAAAAACAGCATTTAAAACAAAGAGCGGAAGAACAGTTTATGACGGAGGTGGAATTGATCCCGATGTTGCAGTGGGAAGAGAATTATATAAAGATATTACATACAGTCTTATCAGAAAAAATCTGATATTCAAATATGCTACAAAATATAAATTTGACCATCCAACAATTGAGAATGCAAAAACATTTTCAATTTCAGAAAAAGATTACGAAGATTTTATCAGCTGGTTAAGTGATAAGGAATATGATTATGTAACAGATACAGAAAAAGATCTGGAATATTTTGAAGCAAGTGCAAAACACGATTCATATTATGAATCATTACAATCTGATATCGCTTCTCTCAAATCAAAAATTAATCACGATAAAGAAAATGATCTCATTAAATTTAAAGAGGAAATAATTCAGGAATTAAATACCGAAATTGCATCCCGTTATTATAATGAAGACGGCAGAATAGAATCCTCCTTTAAATCAGACCAGGAAATTTTAAAAGCAACGGAATTAATTAAGGATGCTAATAAATATCAAACTTTATTGTTACCTGGTAAATGAGAAGAGTATTTAGTAGTTAGTAGATAGTATTTAGAGTGCTCCAAGTGAAGGAAGGACTCAGACGGGACTCAGTGAGGCTTTCGCTCCTAGCGAAGGTCTCACTAGTGGTAGACAACTCATCCTCAGGGTCGAGCGAGAACTTAGCCTTAATTAACGGGACTTGACATAGGACAAAGGAAAACAAACAAGGCGCTGTGCTGAAATTTCGCAAGAAATTTAAACTCCTTACTCCTCTCTCCTCTCTCCTTTTTTTAATTACTTTGCATTAAATATCCAACTATGCATTACGTTTTTTCTATTTGTATACTTTTTGTTTGTTTGTTAAACTATTCTATAGGTCTTTCTCAAAGTGTTCAGGAACAAGAACTTAAAGCACATGTTCTCTATCTCGCCGACGATAAACTGGAGGGTCGTGCAACAGGAAGCGAAGGGGAAAAGATAGCCGCCGAATATATATCAAAAGAGTTCCGACAAATTGGACTCGAACCTGCCGGTGATAACAATACTTATCTTCAGGCTTTTGATGCACATTCCGGTAAAAAACCAGGAGTGAATAATTATCTTTCGACAGAAAATAAATGGAATGATCTTAAAACGGCATTTCCGCATCCGATGTCGGCAAATGCTGTTGTAACTGCAAGGTTATTGGATGTGAAATTCGGTATAACTGCACCTGCAAATAATTATGATGATTACTCAAGTGTAGATGCCGGCGGTAAAATTGTTTTAGTTCAATTATCTTCTCCTGATGGAACACATCCACATTCAAAATATAGTGAATTTAACGACGAACGCAGTAAAATTAAAAATGCAGAAGCACATGGAGCGGCAGCAGTAATCTTTTATAATGTTGATTCAAATTATCAGGCACCCGTTGCTGACTACAGGAGAAATACTGCGGCTGAAAAAATTCCCGTTTATTATATAGAAAGTAACCTGGTAACAACACTTAAAAATTATAAGGGTGAGGTTACCATTTCCGTTGAACTATTGGACCAGATAAGAAAAGGGCATAACATTGCAGGATTGATCAACAATAATGCAGCGAATACAATAATAATTGGTGCACATTATGATCATCTCGGACATGGTGAAATCGAAGGCTCTCTATACCGCGGTGAACCTGCTATCCACAATGGCGCCGACGATAATGCAAGCGGCGTGAGTCTTATTATTGAACTTGCAGAAAAACTAAAATCATCAAACCTTAAAAAAAATAATTATTTAATAATTGCATTCAGTGGTGAAGAAATGGGACTGTTTGGAAGTAAGGCTTTTGTGAATTCAGAATCTATGAAGAATTATTCACCGAATTATATGCTCAATTTTGATATGGTGGGCAGATTGGATAGTTCTAAAACAATTGTGATAAATGGAGTAGGAACATCAGCAAATTGGAATGTTTTGAAAAATATTAATGTAGCTGATATTAAATTGGTTACAACAGAATCAGGCATAGGTCCAAGCGATCAAACATCCTTTTATTTAAAAGATATTCCCGCCTTACATTTTTTTACTGGTTCACATAGTGATTATCACAAACCGGGAGATGATGCAGATAAAGTTAATTATTCAGGAATAAAAAATATTTTAGATTATACTTATGTATTAATTGATTCATTAAATTCGTTAGGAAAAATAAACTTTACAAAAACAAAGGAAGCCAACAATGATAATACTCCGCGATTTACTGTAACCATGGGTGTAATTCCAGATTATGTATACACCGGAAAAGGTATGCGAATTGACGGAGTAAGCGATGGAAAACCGGCACAAAAAGCAGGTATAATGGCTGGAGATATTATTCTTAAATTGGGTGAATACGAAATAGTAGATATGATGGCATATATGCAGGCACTTGGAAAATTAAAAAAAGGAGATAAAACGGTTGTGCTTATTTTGCGAAATGATATTCAAATGGAACTACCCATACAGTTTTAAATGGCCCTGGTATTAAATATAGAAACATCTGTTCCTATTTGCAGTGTAAGTATTGCAAAAGACGGAATTTGTATGGCCGAAAATAAAAGTAGTAATGCAAACGACCACATTGCCCAACTCACCACCCTAATTATTGAAACTCTAAAAATAACCGACCATAAATTAAAAGACCTGGATGCCATCGCTGTAAGTTCAGGTCCCGGTTCCTATACCGGTTTAAGAATTGGTGTTTCAACAGCAAAGGGAATGTGCCATGCAATTAACAAGCCCCTAATCTCTGTAAATACCCTTAGGAGTATGGCCGAACCCCTTATTCAGATCTACCATGACAAAGAAACCCTCTTTTGCCCCTTGATTGATGCCCGGCGAATGGAGGTTTATACCGCTATTTATGATCGAAAGGGGAAAATAATTTTTCCTCCCCAGGCACTTTTGTTCGAGGTATCCGATTTTTCATCCTTTTTAAGCAGTTCAAAAGTGGTATTTTTCGGGTCAGGCCTCACTAAAGGAAAACCTTTATTGGAGCATCAAAATGCACTTTTTTATGATGAACACGAACAAATTTCATCCAATTTATCAGCTCTTTCCTATCAATCTTACCTTTCGGGGGAATTTGAAGATCTCGCCTATTTCGAGCCCGATTACATAAAGGAATTCTATTCCGTCAAAAAATAATTATAACTAGTGGCACATATATTTTGTTTTTTACAGTATATGAAGTATATTTGACTAACAGACAGCCTCGTGGGGTAGATTAACAGTCTAAAAAGAATTTATGCCCGCAACACATGCAATCAAATTGGTTAACTCCGATATCATCGGAGAAATAAAACTGGATTACAACAATCTGAAGAAAACAGTACTTGTGATCAGATCGGTAGACCATAAACTACGACAGCAGATAATTAAAATGCTGACTGAATCTCCTAAGTTAACCGTTTCTGAAATTTATCTGAAATTGCGCATTGAACAATCCATTGCATCTCAACATTTGGCATTGTTGCGAAGAAGTGGGATTGTAATTACAAAACGCAGCGGAAAATTTATTTACTATACCCTTAATCAGGAGCGACTGGATGAAATTTCTGAACTCATTAAAGAATTATCTAAATAACTTTTATGGGAAGAGCAATTTTATATGTTTTTGATAACGTTGAAAATAGTGAGCTACACTCAGCTTCTGTCATTCTTCGTGCTATCGCTCATCCTCTGAGATTAAAAATGCTGGCATTCATTGATAAAAATAAATCCATAACCGTAAATAAAATTTTTACCAGCCTCAATCTCGATCAATCCATTGCTTCCCAACAACTAAACATACTCCGCACGGCAAATCTCGTAAAAACAAAAAGAGAAGGAAAATACATCTACTATTCTATTAACTACGAAAATATTGAACGTGTGAATGGTTTGATAGAAAGATTTAGAGGGAAAGGGTGAGGAAGAATTGAAGGGAGAAGATTCGAAGGGAGAAGGGAAGGTTCTAAGGAGCATCCTTCGCTAAAGCTTCGGATGCTGAGAAAGGAAGGAAGGGGTGGAAAGGTTGAAAAAGGTGGCCGATTTCACTTTGAAAATTTCATAACATAACGAAAAAATTTCTTCGCAATAAAGTCTTCCAACTTATCTTGTTTTATGTCCATCTTTAACTCGAAGCGACTGAGGCTCTCGCTCCCAGCGAGGGTCTCAGTAATGGCATAAACCAAAAAACCTTTAATTCGAATCGATAATCTCCAATGTTACAAACTGCCCACGGGCCCCCAGCCCCATAGGGGAGCTTACGATTGCGTTCGATTATAAATTAGATTTTCATTTCGAAGCATTAATCACCAATGTAACATACTTCCTACTGCCCACTAACTCACAACCCCGCTTTTGCAGAAATATCCAACATTCTCTGAATCGACTTTCTAGCCATCGATATTGTTGGTTCACTTATTAATATTTCGGGAAGTTCGTATTTCATGGCGATGTATAATTTTTCCAAAGTGTTTCTTTTCATGTGGGGACAATCGTTACATGCACATAAATTATCAGGTGGAGCTGGAATAAATGTTTTATGCGGAGAATTTTTTTGCATCTGATGAATTATTCCTGTTTCTGTAACAACAATAAATTCATTTGCTTCATCTTGCGCAGAATATTTTAATAATCCTGTGGTGCTACCTATAAAATCTGCAATTCTTAAAACAGGTTCCTCACATTCTGGATGTGCAATAACTTTAGCATCAGGATGTTTTATTTTTAGTTTGGTGATTTTTCCCAAAGAAAATATTTCATGCACCATACAACTTCCATCCCACAAAACCATCTTTCTTCCGGTTTTCTTTTCTATATATCTTCCGAGATTTTTATCCGGTGCAAAAATTATATTTTGATCGGCGTGAACACTTTCCACTATTTTTACAGCATTACTACTGGTACAAATAATATCGCTTAATGCCTTTATTTCTGCAGTACAGTTAATATAAGAGATAACTACATGATTCGGGTGACTTTTAATAAATCGTTCGAATAATACAGGCGGACAGCTATCTGCAAGCGAACATCCTGCTTTACTATCCGGCATTATTACTTTTTTAGTGGGATTGAGGATCTTGGCTGTTTCTGCCATAAAATGTACACCGGCAAATACTATCATATCAGCACTGGTTGTTACAGCGTTTTGTGCAAGTCCTAAACTATCGCCAATATAATCTGCAATATCCTGAATATCAGGCTCCTGATAATAATGTGCAAGTATTACTGCATTTTTTTCCTTCTTTAATTTATTGATCTCTTCAAACAGATCTAACGTTGGATCAATAAATTCATCTATAAATCCGGTTCGTTCCAAAAGAGCGATATCCACAACTTTTTCCCCCTTAATGATCATGGCTATTTTTTTTATATAAATAAAGAATCATCATCAGTGCTGTTAATTGGTTGATAAGTATTAAATAACAAACTTGTAAAAAGAGTTGTCCATATAATTAACTCCTGCACCAACATTCCGCAAACATCTGTTATTAAATACAATCAGGTGTTTTGCAGGTAATCAACAGTCTGTTAGTACAAAGTTAACAGGAAAACTTTTTGGATACGAACATCCTGTCAACGTACAAAAGCTGTTGGCGAAATCCAATCTATCCACAAAAATCCTGCTATCACATTTATTTCATTTATTTACCAAGACTTTATCCATAGGAATTCACCTTTGGCTAACAATCTGTTAACATGATGTACCAATGAAAATAATGTACCAATGTACCGATGAACAGCCGAATTTAAGGTATCAATTAAAGATTACATTCCGAATTGATACAATTAGCAAATTAGCAATACGACCTGCGGTAGATTAGCAAATTAGCAAATGAAACAGCCGACTTTAACGTATCAATGAATGGAAAAACCTCCGGCTAGGATCCAATTAACAAATTACCCAATTACCCAATTATCAAATGATATCCCTGACCTGCGGTCGATTAGCAAATTAGCAAATGACACAGCCGACTTTAACGTATCAATGAATGGAAAAACCTCCGGCTAGGATCCAATTAACAAATTACCCAATTAACAAATTATCAAATACTTTTATAAAATCCCATTTCGCCCAAATATTCCCAAACTTTTTCGGGCACAAGATATCTGACAGAAACTCCGCTTTTGAGGTTTTCGCGGATAAAGGTTGAGGAAATGTCGATCAGAGGGACCTTAAAAAAGGAAAAATTCCCTTTTATTGGCGATTCCGGTGATTCTGTATCCCTGCGGGTGTATATATAAACGGGATGATTAGTGAGAATGAGCTCAATATTTTTCCATTTTGGTAAACCGGCAAGATTATCGGAACCCATCAGGAGAACAAAAGTATGTTCGGGGTGTTTTTCCTTGAGATAGGTGAGCGTATTGATGGTGTAGGATGGTTGTGGTAACCTGAATTCCATATTTGATGCCTCCAGTTTATAATTATCTTCCACTGCTAGGTTCACCATATATAATCGTTGTTTTTCATCCAATAAGGTGCTTTTTTGTTTGAAGGGATTTTGCGGAGATACTACAAACCATACTTTATCAATATCGGTATTTTCCGCAAAATAATTTGCAATAATTAAATGCCCTGTATGAATTGGGTTAAAGGAACCAAAAAAGAGACCTATCTTCATATGTATATGGTAAAAATAATGCAATTAGCCAATATGATCTAAAGTTGACAGGGACCATAAACAAAACCTTTCCCAATTTTTACTATGAATTAATTAATATGTATTATTATGCATTTACTTTCTTGAATTAATTCTGTTTCAGAGATTTGTTCAAATTTAATTTTTATATACTTCCATCCAGAATTAAAAATAATTGTTGAATTTGTTCTTCATTACCTAAAACAAAAAACTTGGTATCCGCTTTTAATATGGTATCAGGGGCAGGATTTACAATATATTCACCATTTTCGTTTTTAAATCCGATGATGTTAGCGCCGCTTTTATTTTGAATATCAAGTTCGGCAAGTGATTTATTTTTATATTTTTCAGGAAGTGAGTGGAAGTGAATTTCTTCTATGCGAATATCAATTTTTCCGGTAATAAAATCGACAAATTCTAAAACATCCGGTTTAGTAACAAGTGCAGCCATGTGTGAGCCACCAATTTTATCGGGCATAATTACATTATCGGCACCCGCGCGTTTGAGTTTTTTTTCGGCACCATCATTTGATGCGCGGCTTATGATCTTCATGGCGGGATTCATTTCATGCGCAGTTAATACCACAAAAACATTTTCAGCATCATCGGGTAATGTTGATATTAATGCCTTTGCATGTTTAATTCCCGCCGATAATAATACCTCATCTTCAGTTGCATTTCCTTGAACAAAAAGAGTTTTATCAGTACGAAATTGTTCTATAATATGCGCATCATTTTCAATAACAACATAATGCATTTTTCCTGCAGTAAGTTGTTGACATGCCTGTCGCCCGTTTCGGCCATAGCCGCAAACTACAACATGGTTTCTGAGTTGATTAATTTCTTTATTCACGCGTAAGTGTTTAAAATACATTCTGAATTCGCCCTCCACTATAAATGATGTAACAATTGTTATTACATATACATATGTGGCAACGCTTAATACTATTAATAGAGACGTAAAAATCTTCCCTCCATCAGTGAGGGGATGCACTTCGTTATATCCAACAGAAGCAACCGTTATCATGGTCATATACATTGCATCGAGCAAAGTATAATTTTCAATAATGATATAACCGCAAGTGCCGATTATAAAAACGAAGATCAATAAAAATATACCACCGATCAATCGTTTTAATACACCATAAGATTTGAGTATAGTGATGATATTTTTCATAGCACACAAATGTAAGATAACTTAAAACACTTCCGTTAGAACTTTGATAACTGTTTGAGTCGAGTTTATACTTTGTATGTGTTTTATATCAAATGGTTTATTTTTTTCTTGGCAATGGAATAAAGCTGCTGGTCCTTCTTTTATACTCCGCATATTTATCGTTTCCTTCATATCTTTTTTCCAACATGGTTACTCCCGATACTTTTAATAATAAATAGCTGAGCAAAATAGGAGAAAGCAAAGAGAGATACCAATAACCTGATCCCAGCGAAATTAAAAACACTCCCCACCATACACAGGTCTCTCCAAAATAATTCGGGTGGCGACTGTAACGCCATAGTCCGGAATCCATCACTTTTCCTTTGTTAGCGGGATTGCGTTTGAATTTTAATAATTGATAATCGGCGATTGTTTCAAATAACCATCCTGTAAGCCAAAGCAGAACTCCAACAATATTTATTTTCGAAAAGCTTTGATCGCCAGAGAACATAATACCGATTATGGGTAAGGAAATAACCAGCATTAACCCTCCTTGAAGCATAAAGACCTTATAAAAACTGGTCCAAACAGTTTTTTCGCCCCAATCTTTTCTAAACGCAACATATCTGGGATCCTCTCCCTTTCCAAAGTTGCGATAAAATATATGTATGGCCAATCGGAGCCCCCAAAGGGTTACCAAATAAGCTATCACAAACTGTCTGGGTGAAATTTCCTCTAACCGAAACAACCAATGGTGTGTAACAGCCATAAAACCGAGACCCCAAAACCCATCCACTATGCTCATATCCTTGCGATAAATGCTATATAACCATACGGCGGTCATAAAAACAAGTATAAGAATTGCAGATGTTAGAACTTGATATCCCATGTTTTAAAGGCTTTTTAAAAATAAATTGGAAATATTTCAAATATAGGAAACATTTTTCCGGAATTATTGTTTAGGGAATATATGTATATACATACAAAATAAAAATATTATGATAAAAACTACAATTCTAACGATCATGAGTGCAGTGCTGTTAACATTTTCAGCATGCAAAAGCGCTCCAAATGCAGACGAAGCCAAAACTGGTGACGCGCAAGAAGTAATATTAACTGAAGGATCTGCAACAGTTCCAATCAACATTACAGAAAGTAAGCTGGAATGGATCGGAACAAAAGTAACTGCGTATCACAACGGCACGGTTGCAATTAAAAGTGGAGAAATTATGGTAAAAGACGGAATGATATCCGGAGGAAAATTTGTGTTGGATATGCCAACTTTAGTTTCTTTAAAAGATGATGAAGGTTCTAACGGTAAGCTTACAGGTCACCTACAATCGCCTGACTTTTTTGATGTTGCCACCTACCCTGAATCAACTTTTGAAATTACAAGTGTAACACCTTTCAGCGGAACAGTTGACAATGCCGGTGGTGAAGCTGCAGAGATAAGTGAATACAGCGTTACAAATCCTAATTATACCATATCAGGAAATCTTAAAATTAAAGACGTAACCAAAAATATCACCTTTCCTGCAAAAGTTTCTGTGAACAATAACAGTGTTGAAGCTGTTGCTAAATTTAATATCGACAGAACTCAATGGGGTATAACATATACAGGAATGAAAGATGACCTTATTAAAGATATGATCTGGTTTGGCATCTCATTAAAAGCAAATGCTGCAGATATAACTGCATTAAAATAAACAGAGTAGTGGTTGTTTTTCAAAATGCCGGGAAGTGGAGACTTTTCGGCATTCTTTTTTTTTAGCCAGTATATAGTAGTTAGTATATAGAGCGCTCCGAGTGGAGAGTAGATCTTAGCCCTGAGCGAAGGCAACAAAACCAGCGACTGTGACTGCGAATATTCCAGCGAAGCTCTCGCTCTCAGCGAGGGTTTCGCTAGTGGTAATTGCCCAAAACCCTCCAATTTTTTGACCTGACTGTGACTGCGACTGTTCCTGACAAGCTCTCGCACCCAGTGAGGGTCTTTTGTCCTTTGCCATTATTGAGACCTTCGCTTAGAGCGAAAGCCTCAAAACCTGCGACTGTGACTGCGACTATTCCAGCGAAGCTCTCGCTTTCAGCGAGGGTTTCGCTAGTGGTAATTGCCCAAAAAACTTCTATATTTTGACCTGCGACTGTGACTGACTGTTCTAGTAAAGCTCTCGCTTAGCGAGTTCTCACAAGCGACATATTTCAAAAATTTCGCAAGAAATTTAAACTCCTTTCTCCTCCCTCCTTTTTAGACACGGGAATCGGGACGCGGGACATGGGAAAAAACGATAGGTTTCGCCAAAATTTCGTAAGAAATTTAAACTCCTCTCTCCTCTCTCCTTTTCCCTATATTTGTCTTCAATGAAAAACCCTTTTAAAAAACCCTTATTCAAAAAACTCCTGCTCTGGGGAACGGCTTGTTTCATTGCGGGAATACTTTTTACTTTATTTATCAGTTATTTTATGAGTAAAACTGCAGAGGATAAAATTTACAGCGATGTAAATAAAATTCCTGCAAAAGATGTCGCTGTGGTTTTGGGAACATCGCGTTATATGTTGAACGGATATCCAAATCAATATTTTTCTTATCGCATAAAAGCAGCTTCGGAATTATATCATGCAGGAAAAGTAAAAAAGATTTTAGTGAGTGGAGATAACAGTGTTTCCAATTACAACGAACCACTGGAAATGTTCAGTGCATTAATTGAAATGGGTGTTGATCCGGAGGATATTGTTTTAGATTTTGCAGGTTTCAGAACCTTCGATTCCATGGTGCGCGCAAAAGAAGTTTTCGGATTAAATAATTTTATTGTGGTGTCGCAGGAGTTCCATTGTGAACGCGCAATATATATTGCAAATGCAAAAGATATTGCTGTAACTGCATACACGGCAAGAGATCCTTACACATCCACCAAAACCAATCTGAGAGAGTATCCTGCAAGGGTAAGTGCGTTTTTAGATTGTTATATCATCAGAACAAAACCGCATTTCCTCGGCGAAAAAATTGATGTAATGGCTGGAATATAATTTCCTTTATTTGAACAGCTAATATCAAAAAAAAGAACATGCAAGATCTACAATATTTTATTTTATTTGCAGGTGCATGGGCAATAATTAATGGAATACTTCACGACATATTTATTTTAAAAGAACGAAGACCATTTGATCGCGATCTGATCCGACTTTTAATTGACGGACATATTTTAATTTTTTCTGGAATATTTTATTTAATTAGCGCAACAGGAATTTTACAGGGCGAAAAAATTGCTTTTTTAGTTTGTATTTTCACTGCATTATTTTTATTGGGATATTGTGCTTTTATTTTTAAAATACTTCCTTCCTATGGCACAATTCTCATTAATTTAATAGCCTTGATTTGGCTTTTGTTCGTTTTTATTTAACTTTATAACCTAAATATCAATTTATGAGAAAATTGTTCGGACTGTTTTTAATATTGAGTGTTTCTTTATCTCTAAATGCACAAAACTGGCAGGATGCCTGTTTGGGTGGTTGGATAAATGGTGATGGCGACGGGAAAATAATGATCTATAAAGAAGGTGATAAATACTACGGGAAAATTACCTGGTTACGTGAGCCCAATGAAGAG
Source organism: Bacteroidota bacterium (assembly GCA_043727235.1). Classification (GTDB taxonomy): domain Bacteria; phylum Bacteroidota; class Bacteroidia; order Chitinophagales; family BACL12; genus UBA7236. The sequence goes on along the minus strand of JAYSYX010000419.1, from coordinate 6,267 downwards.
GATGGAACTCCGAAGGTAGATGATGAGAATCCGGATAAGGCGAAACAAAAACAACCCATTATGGGGCTAGTAATACTTAAGAATTTCACCTTTGACGAAGGTTTCTGGAAGAATGGCAGTATTTACGATCCAAAAAACGGCAGAACTTATGACTGCGAAATGTGGTTAGATGGTAAAGACAAGTTGAAGATACGTGGTTACTGGGGTATCGTTTACCGCACCGAAACCTGGACCAAGGCAAAATAAATTCAGCACACTCTTGTTCTATTCTATATGAAATTGTTTATCACTTCCCTTTTTATTTTATTATTGCATCCTGCTGCTAAGGCGCAGGGAAATGCCGATGCTGCAATTGGAAAATGGAAATCAGATAATGGACGTCTGATAGTAGAAATTTATAAATCGGGAAATAAATACTACGGAAAGATTGATTGGATATATATTCAAACCGACCCTGAAACCGGAAAACCAAGAACCGATGTAGAAAATCCGGATAAATCTAAAAGAAATGTGCCTCTTATCGGATTAGTTGTTTTAAATAACTTTGAATTTAAAGATGGCTTTTGGCAAAACGGAACTGTATATAATTCACAAAACGGAAAAACCTATGATTGTGAATTCTGGATGGAAGGAAAAAATAAACTGGTGCTTCGCGGATACTGGGGATTTGTCTATCACACGGAACACTGGACGAGAACAGAATAAAAAAAGCGGAATATTTTTCCGCTTTTTTTATTTTAATTTTTTATTTTTTTAAACTGCCGGTAACATCATAATTAATATTATCCTGTCCCGCTTTTACCCAAACAACTTTTCCATTTAATTTTTCTTCAACAATGGTTGCAGTAAAATCCATGTGGCCATTTTCAGAGCTCTGAAAGTTACATTCCATAGTTATTTTTCCATCTTGCTCCCAAGCTTTATAGGGTGATTTAGAAAAACCAAAAGGTTCACAACTCGGACTTCTCAAAGTGCCTCCTTCAAAGGTCCAGTCTTCATCGTATGCTGTTTCCGGTTTACCTGTTTCCATCGTATTCGTCACATATGTTTTTCCATCAAGCGAAATTTCTTTTTTCTGAGGTAATAATCCGGATGTTCCTTCAAATGTATAAAACATATCTGCCTGCCCCGATTTTTTCCAAACCATATCACCGTGAATTTTATCACCCATTACCATGCCTGTCCACGTCATAGTTCCTTCAGCATTTCCCTGCATTATTGCTTCAAAATTATAATTATCTCCATTCTTTGTCGCAGTGTAAACACATTGGGTAAATCCCCATTCGTGACATTGTAAATTATCAAAAATACTGTCCTTAAAAGTCATTTGTTCCTGAACCCCAGTTTCTGGTTTTCCTTTTTCCATTGTGGTGACAACAAATTGTTTATCGCCAATAATTACATTTTCAGGAGTTGCCTGAGAACAGGAGTAAAAGGGTAAAAATAAAATGGTGAAAAAAAGCATGATCAACAAGGCTGATCTTGATCTTTGATGGGTTTTAAATAACATAATAGAGAGTTTAGGGTTTATAAATTTGTGCGTAACAGGAAGGGTATCCTGGTTCTTCCTAATCCAAATTTACAAATTCTTTTTTAAGAAATTGAAGAAAACCCTGTATACTTATGCAATACTTCCGGCAAATTGATGCCCTTTTCGGTTTGATTATTCTCCAGTAACGCTGCTACAATTCTCGGCAATGCCAAAGCACTTCCGTTTAAGGTATGCACTAGTTTGTTTTTTCCATCCGCCGCATCTTTAAATCTGCATTTCAACCTGTTGGATTGAAAGGTTTCGAAATTGGAAACAGAACTCACTTCCAACCATCTTTTTTGGGCAGCGGAGTACACTTCAAAATCGTAAGTAATTGCGGAAGAAAATCCCATATCACCTCCGCACAATCTTAAAATGCGATAGGGTAATTGTAGAGAAATAATAATATCCTCCACATGTTTTACCATCTTCTCTAATACTATATCCGATTGATCGGGATGTGCAATTTGTACTATCTCCACCTTATCAAATTGATGCAAACGATTTAATCCGCGAACATCTTTTCCATAACTTCCTGCTTCTCTTCTGAAACAAGGAGTGTATGCCGTCATTTTAATTGGCAGTTCATCCAACTTCACAATTACATCGCGATAAATATTTGTAATTGGCACTTCTGCTGTTGGAATTAAAAAAAAATTATCTTCCACTGCATGATACATCTGACCTTCCTTGTCGGGCAATTGTCCCGTTCCAAAACCGGATGCTTCATTTATCATTAATGGGGGAATATATTCTGTATAACCTGCATCTGTAGCCCTGTCTAAAAAAAATGCAATAAGTGCGCGTTGCAATTTTGCGCCTTTGCCAATATAAACAGGAAATCCGCTTCCGGTAATTTTATTTCCTAATTCAAAATCAATTAAATTATAAGTAGTTGTTAGTTCCCAATGCGGTACCGGTTCAAAATTAAATGTAGGAATTGTTCCTCCTTTTTTTATTTCCACATTTTCTTCAGGATTTAATCCTTCAGGAACAATATCTTGTGGAAGATTGGGAAGCGTTAATAATATTTCCTTTATTTTTTCTGTTGTACTCGTATGTGTATTTTCAAAATCTGTTGTTTTTAATTTCAGATCTGCGACCACAAATTTCATGGCTTCCGCTTCTTCGTTTTTGCCCTGCGCCATTAGTTTACCAATTTCTTTGGAGCTGCTGTTTATTTCTGCAAGGATATTATCGAGATCGGTCTGAATTTTTTTTCTGTCATCATCCAAAAATAATATCGTATCGATGATAGTAGTATCAAATTTATTTCTTTTTGCAAGTCGTTTTTTCGCAGTTTCCGTATTCGTTCTAAGATAATTTATATCTAACATCTTCGTTCTTTTGAGAGCAAATATAACCCCTATTTTGCTGCCCGAAATGCCCGATAGGAGGTGTTTTCCCTCAAATTCGACCGAAACATGCCATAAGTGACAGGGTTTTTGATGATTTTTTTGTTTTTTTAAAATATCCGCCTTATTATTGCACCGTAAAGTCCTCGAAGCAAGTAGCGGACATCTCGTCTGAATATTTCAAAATCAGGTTTATTCAGTTAATTTTTTCCCAACTTTTCGTTTTTTAAAAAATCGACGTACTGTTAAATTTTTGAATTTTTTTCTAACCAATATAAGCTTGTATGTATACTGAAGCACAGTTGAACGATATGCTCGTTCCTGAACTGAGAGAGATCGCTGATCCATTCCAAATTCCGAATTACAAAAAAATGGGCAAAAGCGAATTAGTGGGTGCTATTGTTGATGCACAAATTTCGTCTGAATCTGATAAAAAAGACCGCAAACGCATTCTGCGTCCGCGCAAGAAAAAGGATACTCCTGTTGATAGTGAGGTTTCCGATAAGTTCAGTAATCCGCAGTTAGCCTTTGATGATGACCTTCCCGAGGAAGAACCTCAAAAAGAGGAGCCAATTGAAAAACCTCAGGTTGATCAGGTGAACGAATCGGTTGAACCTCCCGTAAAGGAGGAAATGCAAATGCCGCAATATCCCAAAAAGAACCGCGAACAACGCTTTAATATTGACCTGGATGGGGCTGTTCCCGGTGAAGGAGTTTTGGAAATGATGCCCGATGGATACGGATTTTTGCGCAGCGCAGATTATAATTACCTCACGTCTCCCGATGATATTTATGTATCTCCCTCTCAAATAAAACTCTTTGGATTAAAGACCGGCGATTGGGTTGCAGGTTTTATCCGTCCTCCGAAAGAAGGTGAAAAATATTTTGCTTTATTGCGTGTTGAAACCATTAATGGTCGCGATCCTAAAGAAATTCGTGACAGAGTGCCTTTCGATTACCTAACGCCATTATTTCCGGATGAAAAACTAAATCTTGTTTACAGTGCAACAGATTATTCAACGCGCGTTATTGATCTTTTTACACCAATTGGAAAAGGTCAGCGCGGAATGATAGTGGCACAACCCAAAGTGGGTAAAACCTTTTTGTTGAAATCCATTGCAAACGCTATTGCACAAAACCATCCTGAAATTTATCTTATCGTGCTTTTAATTGATGAGCGTCCAGAAGAGGTTACAGATATGGAACGCAGTGTAAATGCCGAGGTTGTGGCAAGTACGTTCGACGAACCTGCAGATAAACACGTAAAGGTTTCCAGCATTGTTTTACAAAAAGCAAAACGTATGGTGGAATGCGGCCAGGATGTTGTTATTCTGCTCGATTCGATAACACGTCTTGCACGTGCTCATAATACGGTGGCTCCTTCCTCAGGAAAAGTTTTATCAGGTGGTGTTGAGGCAAATGCGATGCAAAAACCGAAACAGTTTTTTGGAGCTGCGCGAAATATTGAGAACGGAGGTTCATTAACAATTTTAGCAACGGCATTAATTGATACAGGAAGTAAAATGGATGAGGTAATTTTTGAGGAGTTTAAGGGAACCGGTAATATGGAACTTCAACTCGACAGAAAATTATTCAACAAACGAATATTCCCAAGTGTGGATGTTACTGCTAGTTCAACTCGTCGCGATGATCTTTTACATGAAAAAGATGTTTTAAAACGCATCTGGGTTTTAAGAAATCACCTTGCAGATATGAATACCGAGGAAAGCATGCAATTTATTTTACAAAACATGCGCGGAACCAAAAGCAATGAAGAGTTTTTAGCAACAATGAACGGTTAATTATTTTTTAAAATAATAAAATTAAAATGCAGTGCTGATGTGCTGCATTTTTTTATTTAACAACGTTGAGTTTTTCTAACTCCCTAGTATAGTCGTATTGCAAATCTTCATGCATTTTCGAAATTGCGATCCCGATCTTTTTTAATTGCATCTGATATAAATTGGATAAGGCACCACTTTTTGCAAAGTCAATTTTTAGTGATTGAATTTTATAACAAAAATAAATTCGCAGATCAGTTTCTGTTTCCGGATTTCCTGAGAAACGAATGTATTTATTAATTGTTCTCAATACCTTGCGAATACTTTTTTTAGCGAGATATAAATTAGAAATATTCATTTCATTAAAGTGTTCATCCATTTCTTCTTTAACTCCTTCAATAAAAGCAGTTTCATCATTAGATTCAAAAAGTATGTAAGTGAGCAGCTCCTTGTTTTCCTTTTTATATCTCATCAACCGTGCACAAAGTTCCATCACCTCCACCAGATCACGAGTTTTTAATTCCTTTTTAATTTCGTTGATGGTTGCTGATTTCATTTTCAAGGTAAATCTACGTTTTTAAATGATGGGATTAATGCAACTCTGCCAAATGCCATCAGTCGCGGCGGATTGATGGTCACCCGGAAGTTAATCGCTGATGTGATACATTTTCGTGTGATTCATTCATTAATCTGAAAGTCTTATATTTTACTTGATAATGCAAGTACGGCTGTTAACTTTGGTAATTTGTCCGCCACGACGGATTGACAGTCGGCAGGAAATTAATTGTCATAATGATACATTAAAGCCGGCTGTTTCATTATCAATTGTCAATTATCAATTGTCAATTTTTTTCCGGCTGTTCATTGGTACATTTTTCCCCTACCTTTATGTCATAAAAAATCTCCAACTCCAAATAAATTTCAATGTCAATAATAAAAATCTTCACCGATGGCAGTTGCCACACTCAAATAAAAATTGGTGCCTGGGTTGCTTTAATATTTGTGGGAGATGAAAAAATAATTTTGAAAAACATTGTAAAAAATACCACCCATAACAGAATGGAATTAATGGCTGTTATTGCCGCGGTTCATCACGTAACAGAAAATAATATATCCTATTCCGCAATTGAAATTTATTCCGATAGTCAATATGTTGTTGGAATATTAGTCAGAAAAGATAAACTCAAAAAGAACGATTTCATAACCAAAAAAGGAACCGTGATGCAAAATGCAGATCTGGTGCAAAGTCTTATCACATTAATGGAATCGTTTCCCCTCAGCTTTATAAAAGTAAAAGCACATCAAAAATCAACATCCGAAATAAATTACAATCGTGAGGCGGATATATTGGTGAGATCATTAGTTAGATCGGCTGTTGATCGTGAGTCGTGAATCTGGTAAATATACATTCCGTGGATTTTTGCATTGTAATTTTACTTCGCCCGTCAGTGGTTGGTGAAAAACACCACAACTGTTCGGAAGAAATCTCTTCTTTGAGTAATAAACAGTACTTGCCCTTGTAATTTTTTAGAATATCGGTTGATTTTAGTCTCAACTGCCAGGTCATCTAAAATAGATGATGGTAATTTAGATAGAATCT
>JAYSYX010000418.1:0-6686 GCA_043727235.1 Bacteroidota bacterium | reverse complement strand
TACATTCACCAATTCATTAAAAAATGGTTTCTTTAAATTTAGAAAACTAAATCCGTAACGAATTGCCCTTCTTAAAATTCTTCTTATCACATACCCTGCTCCGGTATTGGAAGGTAATTGTCCGTCGGCAATACAAAAACTTACTGCACGTATATGATCACAAATTACACGAATTGCAATATCTGTTTTTTCATCTTTGCCATACTTCACATTACTCAATAATTCCACCTTATTAATTAAAGGCATAAATACATCCGTATCGTAATTGGAAGATTTATTTTGCATTGCGCGCACCAATCGCTCAAAACCCATTCCGGTATCCACGTGTTTTGCAGGTAATTCCTCCAACGAACCATCTGCCTTTCTGTTGAACTGAATAAATACATGATTCCATATCTCAATTACCTGAGGATCTCCGGAATTTACTAAAGTTGCGCCATCCACATTTTTTCGTTCTTCCTCCGAACGCATATCGTAATGTATTTCACTACAAGGACCACAGGGACCGGTATCACCCATCTCCCAAAAATTATCCTTTTTATTTCCTCTCAGAATATGCGATTCATCAATATACTTTTTCCATTCATTATATGCTTCAGTATCAAAATCAAGGTTCTCATTTTTATCTCCTTCAAAAACCGTTACATACAATTTATTTTTATTGAGTTTAAATACATCCGTCAGCAATTCCCATCCCCAGCCAAGACTTTCCTGTTTAAAATAATCGCCAAAACTCCAGTTTCCGAGCATTTCGAACATGGTGTGGTGATAGGTATCCACGCCAACTTCCTCCAGATCGTTGTGTTTTCCGGAAACGCGCAAACATTTTTGAGTATCTGCTATGCGGGGATATTCAATTTTTTTGTTGCCGAGGAAGAGGTCCTTGAACTGGTTCATACCCGCATTGGTAAACATCAATGTAGGGTCATTTTTAACCACTATTGGTGCTGAAGCAACAATTTTATGCTGTTTGCTTTCAAAAAAATCCAGAAATTTTCTCCTTATCTCCTGCGATGTCATACTAACTTGATTGTCGATTCGTTTTTGGGTTTGTCGTTTTTTATTTAACTTCGTGTCCCCACCCAATACACACAGCTATTTTTTCAAGCCACAAAATTAGGTAATCAAAACCGCATGGCGAAGAAGGTAAAATATTTTTATAACCCATCCAATCTGCGCTTCGAGAAGCATGTTACCCCTCGCTGGGTATGGGCTATGCGCATTACGGGCTGGGTGTGTACGGCTGCAGTTTTTGCTTCAATTATCGTCTGGTTTGCCTATACCTATTTTGATTCTCCCAAAGAAAAATATCTCAAGAACCAGATAGCTGAAATGGAGCTTGAAATGGAATTCATGAATAACAAAATGGATACCATGGGAGTTATTTTGGGTGAACTTGCAATGCGCGACGACAACATTTACCGCGTTATTTTTGAAGCAGAACCGGTTTCCAGAAGTGAACGAATTGCAGGTATAGGGGGAAGTGAGCGTTTTCAGCGATTGAATAAACTCGATAATGCAGAATTATTAAAAAATACGGCATTAAAACTCGAACTCATCCGTCGGCAGATGGTAGTGCAATCAAAATCGTTTGATGAAATAACGGAACTGATAAGCGATAAAGAAAATTTATTGGAACATACTCCTTCCATTCAACCAATTTCAAATAAGGATCTGGAAAGAATTGCTTCCGGTTTCGGATTTAGAATTCATCCTATTTATAAATTCGCAAAATTTCACGAAGGATTAGATTTTACAGCACCAAAGGGTACCGATGTTTTTGCTACCGCAGATGGAACTGTTATTCAGGCAGATAATAATTCGAGCGGATATGGAAATGTAATTGTAATTGATCATGGTTACGGATATAAAACCAGGTATGCGCATTTAAGTGCATTTAAAGCAAGACCCGGACAAAAAGTTAAACGCGGCGAATTAATTGGCAAAGTAGGCAACTCCGGCCTATCCACCGCTCCCCATCTCCACTACGAAGTAGAAAAAGGCGGAATTAAAATTGATCCCATCAACTTCTTTTATAATGACCTGAGTGCAGAGGAATATTTGCGAATGATTGAATTAGCGAATAAATCAAATCAATCCTACGATTGACGTGAATCGTTAATCGTTAATCCGAGATAAAATTATCTTGTCATACTTAAAGTACCCGGCCGACGACTCTCACCACTCACTATTCACCACTCACCCTTCTCACCCGAAGCCTAATCACCCGGCCGGCGACACTCATTACTCATAACTCATTACTCATTCCAGTTAATTTTGATATATTTGTAATCATTTAATAACTTTCCCTTTCAAGCTAAACACCAACCAATCATGCCATATAAAGAAAAGGAAATAGAAAAAGTTTACTGGTCCATTGGAGAGGTTTCTGCTATGCTGGATATCAGTTTTGCACAAATCCGTTTATGGGAAAAAGAATTCTCCGTTTTCGATCTCAAAAAAAATAAAAAAGGTGATCGTTATTTTGCAAAAAAAGATATCGAAAATCTCAAAATGATTAAATATCTCCTAAAAGAAAAAAAATACACCATAAAAGGCGCTCAGGAAAAACTAAAAACCGGTTTAACAAAATCGGATAATAATTTTCAGACGGTGGAAGGGTTGAAGAGGATAAGGGAGTTTTTGGTGGAGTTGAAAGGGAAATTATGAGGAGGATTAAACTTCGATTTATAGACTCAACTGACATTATTAAGTCATAATTTAGTAATAACTAAAAAAAAAATGACAAAAAATTTTGTCATTATCAATTTATTTTAATATACCTTTAGTTATTGAAAAATTAGATTATTCTATTTCACTTTTAACTACCTACCATGAAAACTTTAAAATTAAAAAACTTTATCTGCCGAGTTTCGCTGCTCATTCTGCTCATTTCTACTACAATCCAAATTCAAGCTCAGGTAATTAATGGACCTGGTATGCATTGGTCAAAAGACCATTGGCTGGGCATGGAAACAGAACCACAAAGTGAATCCGGTGAAGACTGGTATTATGATTTCGTTCCTTATTTAGAAGATGAATCGCTCGATGGATATGCTGGTTTCGGATTTAGCTCTTATGTAAATGATAATGGAGATTTTGAATGTTTTAACTGCGGTGTGGGTGATGTAAGCCCAGAGCATTTGGAGAGATCTGGATATGAAGTTGGATGCAATTATCCTAAAATTGCAGAAATGGACAAACTGGGTAATATAGAATGGTATGAAGTATACACGAAGGGTTTCGGAGCCTTTAGAGCCGGCGTACAATTAAAAGATGAATCCGGATATGTAGCTGTTGGATATTTGAAATATGAAGGACTAGACGGTATCCAATATAATCCAGGAATCATTGGGGAGGGTGATGAACTCCCTTTGTTGGACTGCGACCCAGACCCTGTCACTTATAATTTATTATATATTGTAAGAACCGATGAGGAGGGGGAACTACAGGCTGAGGCAGTTTATGGATTTGAGCCTTCAACAACAGCTAATATCGGATTTGCACAAGCGTATGGAATTATTCAGGATGCAGAAGATGATGATTTAGTTGTGACAGGTTTTGTCTTTGAAAGTGGCATCCGAAAAGCATTTCTTATGAAAATTGATAAGGATGATTTAAGTATTAGTTGGAGTAAAACAATTATAGATGCAGGACTTTACAGTTCGATTGGTACAGCAGTAATAGAACATGAGGATTATTATTATGTCGCAGGTACTAAATTGTATGACGATGCAACTCCCGGTCATGGAAAAATTAATATTGTTAAATTTAATTCCGGTGGAACCGAAATAGAAGATTTCGAAATTAATTATACCACAACCGGTGATACCGATATAGATGAACATACAGAAAACTGTTTGGAAGAAGAGCTTTCAATTTCTAATTGTGTTGCCTACAAAATGATAATAAATGATGACGATCTCTTAGTTGCTTCTTTAGTTAAACGTGCCGATGATGTTCAGTCAATAAAAGCAGAAGCTCTAGGAAAGGTATATAGAATCAATTTGTCAGGGTCCATGTCATGGGAAAATACAGTATTAGTGGTTGAATCTCCGGCTGACAGACTCGTAACCTTCGATTTAAAAATGGGAATTACAAATACGTTTGATGGAGGATATGCTATCACTACATCAAAACATATTTCCGATTTATATGTAGATTGTAATGATTCTGAAAATATCACTTATTATCCAGGCACTACGGAGAGTTTTTCTTATGAATGGACGAGAGTGTGGAATGCAGATGCATATATAGCAAAATTTTCATCAAGTGATGCAATGGAATGGAATGCCACATACCCAATTACAGATGGTTATGGAACTTATTTCCCAAATGATATAAAACACATGGAATGTGTATACCAGATTTTGGAGGCAGAAGACCACGGATTAATTATAGCAGGAAATAATTCCAAAAATTTTGACGATGATCTTGTAATCAAAACATACAACGATTGCAGTATTTATACCGAATATACCGGAACGAATGATATTGAAAGCGACCTTACCATTTCAACAAATACAACTTGGAGTAGCAGCAGAAAAGTAAAAGGAATAGTAACAATTACCACAGGGCATAGCCTGACTATTACAGGATCTTCCACAGTTATTGAATTTGCAGACTCAAAAGCATCGAATGTTCCCACTTATATAATAGTGGAACGTGGTGCAAAATTGCAGGTCGATGGGGGTGCAATTTTAACCGGCAATACGGAGTGTGGTACCATGTGGGATGGCATAATGGTATATGGAACAAATGGAAATAATCAACCATCAGTCAGTAGTATTATAAGTTATAATTATTTTGACAATGGTGGCGATCACGGTGTGGTTAGAATAATTACGGGAAGCACAATTGAAAATGCGAGGTACGGGATTTTTGCAGGAAAGTATGTTGGTAATTTTATTAATTCTTCGTATGGAGGAGGAATTGTAATTGCAGAAAGTGCTAATTTTATTAATAATTCTATTGATGTTTATTTTAGTGGGTTTAATAAATCAAATCGAAGCTTATTAAGAAATTGTAATTTTACTACTGATGCCATTTTATTGGATGAAATAGAAAATCCAATTACACATGTTTTTTTAGGCGCTACTAAAAATATTAATATCAGAGGCTGTGATTTTGAAAATTCTACTACTACAGATGATTATCCTGAAAGTAAAAGAGGAAAAGGAATTTTCTCCAACAACAGCTATTTCAAAGTAGATGATAGCCCCGACGGTTTTGGTACAGGGGGAACCGGAAGTAATCCGAACTCTTTTACTGATCTAACCTATGGTATTTATGCTATTGCTACTGAAGTGGGTGCAAATATTATTGAAGTGAATAAAAATACTTTTGATAATAATGTTAATGGTTTTTATTTGAGCGGTTCTACACTCTCCGAAACAAACCAAAATACATTTATTGTAAGACCTGCAAACAGTGCTTATGGATTATACCTCGACGGCTGCACTGCTTATGATGTGCAGGAAAATATTTTCACCAAAGATGAAGCTGATTTATATGTTACTATCGGTATGATAATTAACAACAGTGGAACCGGTGATAATTTAGTGTATAAAAATTCTTTTTCCAACCTTAAGGAAGGGAGCATTGCTTTAAAAAAATAACGGAAGTTCTAGCCCTGCTCAAGGTCTTATTTTTAAATGTGGAGATTATAGCACGAGTTGGGTGGATATTGGAGTTGTTACTCATGGAGGGACAACTGGGAGTTTACATCCCGAGCAAGGGGAATGTTTAGGAGTTTTGGAGGATGATTATTTATTAGCACCTGCAAACAATTTATTTACAGATCCTGGAAATGTAACTACAAACGGTCAATATTTTGCTAGTTCTGGTGTATCGACAATTCTATATACGTTTTTTGAAGATAATTTACCTCTAGTTGCCCCCTATGCCGCCCCATCTGAATATAGCAGTTCTGTTGATTTGTATCCAATTGGTGGTGTTGATGATGATGGTTGCCCTTCGGAATCATTTGATATTGAAGATTGGGAAACAGAATATTGTCCAACTTCCTTTTCGTCCGGTGGCGGTGGTGGTGAACGCACAACTAATCCTGGCTATAGAAATTTAATCTTGCAAAATAGAAAAGATGAAAATGAAAACTTTTTAAGAGAAGGAAATGATTCGGTAGCGATTCCAGAAAACAAGTGGATTGAAAATATAATGTTGCATAAGCAATTGCGCTTTTATATTAAAAATGATATGTCCGACAGTATTACTTACATTCTTGATGGTGATGAAAGCCCTTTAGCGAAAACTTTACTTTCAGCAATTGCAGCAGAATCAGGTAATTATTCTGGAGCCGAAACAATTATTGCAGGAATAGAAAATGAACTAACCGATGCACAGGGTTATAGCGCTGTACTACAAACAATAGCATTGCAATTATTACAAGATACTCTAAACTGGCTTGATGTTGATAGTGTGCAATTTGCTGATATTGTGACTCTTTCAGAAATAGATTCAAGAATCGGGATTCAGGCTCAACATATTTTGCACCAGATAAACGGGACGTCTTATCATGAAATAATTCCAATTATTGATGAAGAGCAAGAAGAAATTGCCAAGGTGATTCAGAAAATGGAAATAAGCGAATTAAATACAATTGATATTTACCCAAATCCTGTCAGCAAATACGGAGTAATACAAATTAATCTAGATAATGAAAATAT
>JAYSYX010000417.1:0-19028 GCA_043727235.1 Bacteroidota bacterium | reverse complement strand
GTTTGCAAGTTGTCCTGTTTTGACCGGACTGCGAATAGGTTTTGGAGGATACTGTAGCCAGGCTCAACAGATGTGCGGTATCGCCAGTGGACGATATCACCATTCGAAAAGTCGATAGTTGTATTGAATGTTATCTGCCCTTGGGATGAAAGTGACAAGAATATTACGATAGCAACAAATACATATCGAACATTCCAAATAAATTTTCCATTCATTTTTAGCAGCAGAAACCTAACAACATGCATTTCCATAATTAATCAAATATAACCTTAATTTGAAAGAAAATAAACTATTAAGACTTTGAAAAACTAAAAGTTTCTTTTGAATGAGTAATGAGTAATGAGTAATGAGTAATGAGTTTCGTATACGAACTCCTTATAGTTTTTTGCTCTGAATTAAATTTTTATTGTTAACCTGGATCTCCCTTCCAAGTTCTAGCAAACTCCTCACTCCTTTACTCCTCTCTCCTTCCCTCACTCAAACCCAACCTCCGGATAAAACGCATACCATGCAAACCAATAAGCGGTAAATCCATTTAAAACAGTTAATTGATTTCCTTTTTTATCTCCTTCAACACAATTTCCAAAAGCATCGTAAATATTTCCGGAGTCGTCTTTAAATACACCGGGAATTTTATTGGTTACAGGTGAATATTTTTTGTTTTCTTTATTTTCAAATGCATTCACAAAATTATCGCGTTCGCTTCCTACTACAATTATATTTTTATTAAATATGGTATCATTTAAAATTCTAACTCCACCTTTAAAATTATTAAAGCGGTAACATTTTGCTTTTTTTCCTTCTATAATTCCAAATAATCTTTCTTTCTGAAATAAAGTATCACTTTCATATTCTACATCAAAATAAATATTTTCATTTTCTCTGTAGGCATCATATGGATATTCCAGATAATTGCGCGACATACCGGTTTCTATAGAAAGAACTTTGCTATCAGGATATAATTTTTTCCAGGTTTCCCAACATGTTTCTATAACCGGAAATGTTTCTGCCTTCTTATCCATTAATTCACCATTTACACATAACTGCTGCATCTGACACCAGGCTGAACGGGTTGTTCTGTCGTAGGGAATAATATTGCTGTTGAACAACATTCCCGAAACACCAAAATCGGTGAGTTTACCATTTATTTCGCGGTTCCATGCCATACCGGAGCCGGTGAGAGGACAATAATTTATGGCGATCTTTTTTCCTTCAAGTTCATCATTTACGATCTCATGCCAATTTAATATTGCGTGAGGATAACATTTTATTTCATTTCCGATTTTTAATCCTATTACAAGGTCTTTATCTGAAAGAAAATCAACCTCAACCACATCTATAAATTTCGGATCATCAATGGAACGAATGCAATCCAGTCGCTCGCAACCGGACTCCACCAATTCGAGGTCGATGCGCCAGGTGTCGTAAACCTTTTTTTCCGTTGATTCCGTCTTTTCATCCGCAGTTGTATTTTTTTCACTTTTACAGGAATTAAAAAATAAAAAAAGTGGTATTGTAACATACCATAAAATTGGCCGGAGATTTATTGTAAATTTCTGTTGCATATTTGTGCCGTAAAATTAAGATCAAAAATAATATGAACTATAATATAAGCGAGATCGACCATCTCATAAAAAACAGAAGATCTATAAAACCCGAAAAATATACCGGAATAAGAGTGCCGGATGATCTCATCAAAAAAATGCTCGAGAATGCGAGCTGGGCACCAAATCACGGCAAAACCGAACCCTGGAAATTTGTAGTATTCACCAATAATGGTTTACAGGAATTTGCAGAATTTCAGGCAACAACCTACAAAAACATCACTCCTACCGATCAATTTATAGAAGCAAAATATCAGAAATTTTTATCTGTCCCGCTATTGTGTTCTCATATAATAATGATAGTGCTCACGCGTCAGGAAAGTGGAAAAATTCCGCTGAATGAAGAAATTTGCGCTGTTGCCTGTGCTGTTCAAAATATGTTACTCACTGCAACTGCAAATAAGGTGGGTGCTTACTGGAGCACTGGTGGCATGACCTACAAAGATGCAATGCGATCATTTTTGAAATTGGGAGAGAATGACCTCTGTCTTGGAATGCTATATGTAGGAAATTATAACGATGAGGAATTGCCGGCAACCAGAATTCCCGTTGAAAATAAAACGGTTTGGGTAGGATGAAATAATATCACCCACCGAAAAATGAAACCACATACTTTATCGTTTTTCACATCTGAATGGTTTATGGCGGTCGCTATAACCGATTAATTCTTTACTTTTACACCCATTATTGATATTTGTGCCGATAAAATGAAATTCATGAAAAAGATCATACTGCCTTTATTTTTGTTTTTGACTATAAATTCCCTTTTTGGGCAAACGGATACTACCGTTGTAGTTGCCCCTGTCACTGAAATGGATGATGACGATCCTTCCCGCGATCGTATCATCATGAACGTGCATTGGGATGGATGGTTAGGAGCGCCTGACTCCTTTAATGTGAAAGGATTGTCGAGCGGAGTTGGTTTTCATTTCTTTTATGATATTCCGCTTGGTAGCGATAATGTGAGTTTTGCAGTGGGCGCGGGATTCAGTTGGTCAAATTATTTTAACAACTCCCGTTTTGATTATGATACCGCCGGAAATACAAACTATATTAAGTTTGACGATACTATAACCTGGAAAAGAAATAAGTTCGTGATCAATTATTTTGAGGTTCCTTTGGAATTCAGATTCAGAACCGATGAAAAAAACGGCAACCGTTTTAAATTAGCGATCGGATTTAAAGCCGGTTACGTGTTAACTAATCACACAAAATATGTTGGCGACGATTGGGTTACTCCAAGTGAGGATGAGATAAAATACAAACAATACCGCGTAAAAAATCTATCAAACTTACAATACGGTCCAACTTTGCGACTTGGGTATTCAAAGGTTAATATTGAAGCCTATTACGGATTAGCGCCGATCTTTTCCGATGGAAAAGGACCGGCAGGAAATCCACTCACAATCGGGATTTCCTTTAACCCTTTCTGATAAAAAAAATACTTTGTGTATAAATCCTCCCCTTAATAAGCGGGAGGATTTTATTTTTATAGCATATTTACCTTTCTTGAAAGAACTCGATCATTTAAGTGCTACGGAATTTGTGACCGGAATTTTGGCCGGCGACAAAGTTATTATTGCCAGAGCCATCACTTTATTGGAAAGCAACGCAGTAAATCAAAGAAATAAAGCACTTGAAATTCTGGAACTCTGTTTACCACATTCGGGCACATCTATACGAATTGGAATAACGGGGTCGCCGGGTGTTGGAAAAAGTACTTTTATTGAGGCGTTGGGCAATCAATTTCTGCAGGAAAATAAAAAACTAGCGGTTCTCGCGATTGATCCTTCCAGTAAAAAAAGTAAGGGGAGCATTTTGGGCGACAAAACCCGCATGCAGGAATTGTCGAAACATGAAAATGTATTTATTCGCCCCACTCCTGCCGGAACCACAATTGGAGGAGTTGCTTCATCAACTAGAGAATGTATGATAATACTGGAAGCAGCAGGATATGAAATAATTATGGTGGAAACTGTTGGTGTTGGACAAAGTGAAACGGCAGTATACGATATAACCGATGTTTTTATCCTTCTTTTACTTGCCGGTGCCGGGGATGAATTACAGGGAATTAAAAGAGGTATCATGGAAATGGCAGATATTATTCTCATCAACAAAAGTGATGGGGATAATATGGAAAAAGCAAAAATTGCAAGGGGTGATGTTGAACGTGCAATTCATTTATATCAACCAAAGGATTCGGGTTGGCAAACTACTACGGAGATATGTTCTGCAGTTTCCGGATTAAGTCTCAAAACAATTAAAGATTTGATCGATGCATATATCAAAACCGTTACTCAAAACGGATATTTCAAAACACGCAGGAAACAACAATTCAAACAGTGGTTCAATGAAGATCTGAACAATAAATTGCTTCAACATTTTCATCAAAACCCATCCTTCCGCACACTTCTCGCAGAGCAGGAAATTAAAACAGAAAATGGAGAAATATTGCCTCCAAAGGCAGTGCAAATGTTGTTACAGCAGTTTCTGAATAAATTATAAAAATTAGTTTCTCGCAGAGGTGTTTTTTATAGGATGTGTTTATTTCCCGCAGAGTGCGCAGAGGTGCAGAGTTTGCAGAGATATTATTTTCCCTTACGGGAAAAAAAGTGTGTGATGGAATTTTCATCCTTGGTAATATTATTTTTTCGTTTCTTGCCATTTATTTCCTCATAGATCAATCTGAAAACGATTTAAAATAATATCCAATAAACAATATCTAATTAAAATCTCTCCTGAGATTTTTTACCCTACAAACTCTGCGACCCCTGCACCTCTGCGCCCTCTGCGGGAAATATTTTTACATTTAAATACCAAAACAAAATCTCTTCAGAGATTTTGTTACCTCACAAACTCTGCGACCCCTGCAACTCTGCGCACTCTGCGGGAAATATTTTTACATTTAAATACCAAAACAAAATCTCCTCAGAGATTTTATCACCCCACAAACCCTGCGACCCCTGCACATCTGCGCACTCTGCGGGAAATTTTTTTTATATTTAAATACCACAACAAAATCTCTTCAGAGATCTTTCACGCCACAAACTCTGCGCCCCCTGCACATCTGCGCACTCTGCGGGAAACCCTTCATACTACCCACCTCCGCGGGAGATTGACAAAAATCACCATTTGGTTTGATTTAGGTCAGTACTTGAGCTTTTAAATCTCCGCACTTTTACATCAACAAAAACAAATACTATGAACTTCAATCCAAATTTAAAATTCGACGAAATAATTGTCAGATATGGCATTATGATGTTACTGGGAATTATAGGTGGTATGCTACACAATTACTGGTTTGTATTTCCGGTAATGGCAATCTTTTTAACCGCTATTTTAGGATGGTGTCCGGTTAAAGCCTACTTCACTGCTAAAAAAGAAAGCTCTACCACAAAAGATGCTTCGTTTTTGCAACACAAAGCTGCACATTAATAAAAATATATTGACGACTGTAATGGTTGTCTTTTCTTTGAGTATGCCTGAATAAATAATCCGTCAGCTGACGGATTATTTTTTTGTACAATTTTGCCTTACTTTACCTCCAATTATGGATATTTCATACATACTCAACATTTTGGGGGAGGATAGAGAACATTACTCCAATGCCGTTGCTCCGCCTATTTTCCAGACCAGCAATTTCGCCTTTAAAACAGTTGCGGATTTCAGACTCGCCACAAAAAATGAATTGCAAAGTCATTTATATACCCGTGGAAATAATCCCACCACAGAAATAGTGCGAAAAAAAATTGCTGCACTAGAAGGCACTGATGATTGTCTCCTATTTTCAAGCGGAGTAGCTGCTATTTCAGCAACAATATTTCACTCTGTTAAAGCAGGAGATCATATAATTTGTGTGGAAAGTCCTTACAGCTGGACTGAATATTTACTCAAAAATATTTTGCCCAATTACGGAATTACAACAACTTTTGTAGATGGAAAAAATACAGAAGAAATCAACAACGCAATTCAACCAAATACAAAATTAATTTTTCTGGAAAGTCCGAATACATTTTGGTTCGACCTACAAGATCTCAAAACCATTTGTGAAATCGCCAGATCAAAAAATATTATAACTGCAATTGACAACAGTTATTGTACACCTTTATATCAACAACCGCATTTATTGGGAGTAGATATTATTTGTCACACGGCCACAAAATATTTATCAGGACACAGCGATGTTCTGGCAGGTGTTGTTTGCGCAAATCAAGAACATATAAACAGTATTTTTAAAAATGAATATATGACCTACGGAGCTGTACTTTCTCCAAACGATGCATGGTTATTTCTCCGGGGATTAAGAACTTTGCCACTGCGTTTAGAAAAAAGTGTTTCCAATGCAGAAAAATTAATTAGTTGGTTGGAAAAACATCCCAAAATAGAAAAGGTCATTTATCCTTTTCACAATTCACATCCACAATTTGAACTTGCAAAAAAACAAATGAAACGCGGTGGAGGATTATTCGCAGTATTATTAAAAACACAGGACAAACAAAAGATCGAATCTTTTTGTGATAATCTAAAACGATTTTTACTTGCAGTAAGTTGGGGCGGATATGAATCGCTTGTATTTCCCGCATGCATAAAAGAAAGTGGGACATATCCGGTTAATTTCGTGCGATTTTATACAGGGTTGGAGGAAGTGGAAGTGTTGATCGAGGATATTGATCAGGCGTTGGAGAGGGTTTGGAAAAAAAGTTGAAAGGGTTGAAAAAGTTGAAAGGGTTGAAAGGGTTTAGTACGGAGGAACAAATCAGAGCGACTGAGGCTCTCGCTCACAGCCGGGTCTCAGTAGTGGCAGAACGAAAAAAACGGAGCGGCTGAGGCTCTCGGCTCCCAGCAAGGGTCTCAGTAGTGGTAGAACGAAAAAAACGGAGCGACTGAGGCTCTCGGTCAGAGCGAGTTTTATTTTGAATTTTTGCCTTTATTGAGACCTTCGCTTAGAGCGAAAGCCTCAATATTGGCATCAAAAGAAAAAAGTATTTAGTAGTTAGTATATAGTAGTTAGAGTGCTCTGGATTGGGGTGAGTATTTTCCATCGAAGCTAGTGAGGCTTTCGCTCCCAGCGAGGACTTTCTTTGGGTATGTACCTATATTGAGACCTTCGCTAAGCGAGAGCCTCAATATAGGCATCCAAAGAACAACCGATATTCCGAGTCGGGAAAGTATTTACTTAAACAACATACCAATTGGCGATGAAACAAATGATTGGATAATAAGGTATTAATAGAAATGCGAGGTTGATTGCTACAAACCAGCGAATCTTTTTAAACCGTATAACATCTCGTATTATTCGGTCAGTCCAGATCAGAATAAATGTTGATAGAAGAATTAATCCCAACAAGATAATTCCTATACCTGAAAATAAATCCTGAGCGTGGATAGAAATATAAATTTGATCAAAAAAAGCTAGTAATAATATTGTACCGAGTGAAACACTACTGATACCTACAATTACACTTAAGAAATTCCATAACGTCCTTTTTATTAATGGTTTCCAATTCATAATTGGCCATAAATTCCTATTTTGATCCACTTGGGTAAATCTATTATTTATCCTCGTGTGAAGTCCTTATCCCAAAGGAAAACATCTTCAAATACACAATAGTCAAAAAGGCAGCAAATAAAATTGCAACCGAAAACATTTGCAATACATTATAGGTATTCGACATGATGTCAATAAAATCTTTATACAAATTTGCAGGTTGGGTAACAATTTCCCAGCTGTTCCAGCGGGCATATCTCCCAAAATAGATTCCTATTCCTCCTACAAAAAAAGCAGAGAAAAGAATAAAAATATTCACAACAGGATTTTTTCTAAAAGCAAAACGAGTGTGCATCTTTTTCAATGAATAAAAACACAATAATAATCCGCACCATGCAAAAGAGAGTAACATAATCAAATCGTACCACATTGGCATGGAAGGGAATTCTGATAAATGATAAATATCAGTTATCATATATGCAGCGTTGGGGAAAAAAATTAACCATAAGAAAAATAGTATCATCTTTCCAATGGTATTTTTCTTTTTTGGAATTTTTACAAGGTAATGCGCAAAAATATATGGTAGCCAAGCGAGTATCAAATTAATTCCCATGAACCTATATTCAAAGGTGCCGGTGTAAACCATTCGTACGATAAGTACTGAAAAACAGAAAAGGGAAAGCAAAGGAAGATATAATTTTTCTTCGCTTAAAATTACTTTTTGGGAAAGATGAACAATTTTCATATTTAAAATATTTTTGGAATAAAAATAAGGGCACCAATAACTATTGCTATGATAACACAAAAAAATACTGCACCGGCAGCAATATCTTTTATATCGCGAATGCCGGAATGTTTTTCGGGCTGAACAATATCACTCAGTTTTTCAATCGCAGTGTTTAATGCTTCAGAACCGATTACCAATGCGAATGCAATACATAATGAGATCCATTCGTTAGCGGATACTTTAAAATATAATCCCCCCAAAACAACCAAAATCATAATTCCCAAATGCAATTTTGCATGTCGTTCCCTTGCGAAAAAAATGATCAGTCCGCGGATTGCATCTCCGAAACTTTTTAATTGTTTCCTCGTCATTTTCTTCCATTTGATTTATTGGATAAAGTATCTGCATTTTTCTTCGGCTCCTTGAAAGTATAATAACCCATTATTCCTAAGTGATTGGAAGAAGTTTGTTCCAGTGTATTAAATTTCTCACAAAACAATTGTTGTGAATGAAATATATAATCGATTGGAATTTGAACAGGCGATTGTGCGGGATAAGTTGCGGAAAGGTCTTTTCTGCTGTCCTTTAGATCTGTTTCTTTTAATAAGGTTTCAATCTGATTACTCCAGGGAGCGGAGTTCATATCACCCATAACTATCAGTGGTCCCACTGTTTTATTTGCATATTCCGTAATAAACTTAAATTGTTTTATCTGCTTTTGGAAATCTTTTTCATTGGTTGGAGAGCTTGTGGTTGCCGAAATAAAATTGAATTCCTTTTCTCCTATCTTTATTTTACCAATAAGCATTGGAAATTCATGTTCTATAATTACCCTTCCACTATCGATCGGATATTTTGAATACAACGCTAGTCCGAAACCTTTAATACTTAGATCACTGAGTTGATACGGATATTGTTTACTCATTAACGAATCGATCTGTTGCAATGAATTTTCTTTTAATTCCTGCATCGACACAATATCTGCATTTGAGCTTAAAGCTGCTTCAGCGACAGATAAGATACGTTTATTATTTTCTTTAACATTAAAATGCAAAACAGAAAAATCGGCAGAAGCAACCTCATTCGCTTCAAGATTTTTTTCAAGCGGGGTTTTTTCTGCAGTTTTGAAATAAGGCCAAATTCCCGGAGCTAAAATGAGCAAAGCAATTACACCTGAAGAAACAAGAAAATTATTTCCCCTAATAAAAAATATAGTTATGAATACAACTAAAAAAACAGCATAAGGAATTCGAAGAGAATCAAGTGCCGCGATAAACCATGCTGGCTCTGTTACCAATATTATACTTGCAATAATAAGTACTGCTCCCAGCGCAAGTCGCCAAGTGTATCGATCGACAAAACGAAGCAACAAGGCAAAAAAGGAAGATAATTTTTCGGAGAAGCTCATAAAATACAAAGATATATAAAAGAACTTTGAATTACAAAGTAACTGTGAAATTTATCAAATTCTTTTTCGGAGGAGCTCTTCCAGTGCATTGAGATGGCTTTCGAAGGCCTTTTTTCCTGCAGGGGTTACTTTATAGGTGGTTTTGGGCTTTTTACCTACAAATTCTTTCTTAACCTCCAGAAATGCGGTTTTCTCCAAAGCGGAAATATGACTTGCAAGGTTACCATCAGTAAGGTCCAGCAGCGTTTTAAGGCTGTTGAATTCCACCCATTCGTTTACAACCAGAATACTCATGATTCCAAGCCGTATCCTGTTTTCAAACTCCTTATTTAAATTGGCTATTATTTCTTTCATCTTTCATAGCGGAAATACATTACCGCTCCATAAACTATATGTAAAATTCCAAATCCCAGCGACCAGAAAATAAGTGAATAACCCGGTGTAGCCATTGCTATCAAACCTAAAATTATTTCCGTAATACCAAGATACCGCACCTCATACAGTGTGAATTTACTTGCATTAAGAAGGGCAAGTCCGTAAAAAACCAAAGTAGCCGGAGCTATAAGGAGGTATAAATTATAGTAAAACAAAAAAAGACAAAAAATGCCCCCTGCAGCTAAGGGAATTATTAAATTAATAAATGTAAGTTCTGCTGCCTTGTTCCAAACAGGAAGGTTTTGTATTCTGGCTTTACGCATCGCAAAATAAGTTGCGGAGGCTATGGCAAGAACCAAAACGATGCCTGCATCCAACAATAAAAACATCAGATCTTTCAGGTCAATGCTTGTTATGTTGTTCATGTTGTAAAGCGACGATTCCAGATTGTTTTGTATATACCACCATGCTATTACAGCACCTGCAAGAGCAATAATACCTGCACTAACACCTGATAAACCACTAAGAGAAATAAACCGCGAGGACTTTTCCATCATGGATCTTATCTCTTTCAGATCATCTAAATAGTTTTCTTTTTGTTTTTCAGCCATAATAAAGCGCTTTGATAAACAAAGTTAATTCTTTATTTTAAATTTCATCTTCTGAATAGAAAACCCATCCTTCATCCTTACAATGGCTAATTTCCAAGATCTTCTTTTCTCAACTTATGTATACGAGTTCATTTTCCAATCAATTTTTGATTTAAATTTGAGCCTCCATTTAAAATACTAAAAAATGCACTTTAAATCCTCAACACGAAACATTACTGTAGCGTTTTTACTGCTTTTTTGCAGCAAAATAAGCTATGCACAGTTGCAATGCGATAACGATACCTCCTATTTAAAATCTTTAATTGATCTTCAATTCGGCACCTATTTAGGTTTTCAGGGCGGACTTTATCCCGATGGTTATAATACTATGCCCTACCCTCACTTTGCTGCGGGAATGAATATAAGTCGTCAGGTTTTGCCACTCGATACCTTAGGCAATTTAGACCTTATAGATGGAAAAGCCGGTTTGATCTGTCTCGGTGCATCAACAGCCGGAAATGCTTTCAACCATTTTAAATCAGTTGCTGAGGCAGACCCAATGGTAAATCCATGTTTGCGTTTTGTAAATGCAGCCTTAGGTGCAAAAGGGTTAGAAGTTATGATTGATACCGTTGTTAATTCCTGGTATTGGGACGATAATGTAATGGTTGACATTGCGGATGCAAATATTTCGCGATACCAGGTTCAGGTAATCTGGATCATGGTAACTTCAAGGATAGATACTATAATGTTATGGCCATTTCAACCTAGAAGTGTTACAGATAAATTTGAAGCATTAATGCCAATATTACTTGCTAAATTTCCAAACCTCAAGCAGGTTTACGCAAGTGGTTTTGGTTATGGGGGATATGCTGACCCGACCAAAGAATTTTATGATATGATTGTGGAACCCTCTTCTTACTGGAACAATTGGAGTATAAAATTTCTGGTAGAAAGACAGATCGATGGTGACCCTGA
Organism: Bacteroidota bacterium; assembly: GCA_043727235.1. GTDB lineage: Bacteria > Bacteroidota > Bacteroidia > Chitinophagales > BACL12 > UBA7236. The sequence goes on along the minus strand of JAYSYX010000417.1, from coordinate 7,858 downwards.
TCTCAAATATACCTTACCGGATCGCAAATCTCCCTGGATAAGTTGGGGACCCCATATTTGGGCTGATGGTTTAAGAAAAAATGTTACGGATGGATTGTATTGGTATTGCACCGTTGACTACAAACCGGATGGCGGTGGTTATCACCTTTCAAATGAAGGAAAAGACAAGGCCGGAGAATTAATTTATAATTTCTTTAAAAATTCAACTATAGCAGCTGATTGGTTTAGATATAATGCAAGATGGATCGCATGCGACCCTGATTTCAGGAATTCCGCGTTAGAAATTAGCACCCTGCCTGAAATTAAGATATATCCAAATCCTAATAACGGAGAAGGCTTTCTCGAAATAAAGGAAATAACAGCTGGTGAACTCCATATTGAGATCGTAAATGCAATGGGACAAATAGTATTTCAAAGATCCACAATGGCCTCCGAAAATTATTATCTTCAGGAATTACAACTTAAAGGGATTAAACCAGGCATTTATAATATCATGATCAAATCAGAAACCTCTGCTAATTCACTTTCATTTGTAATTCAATAAAAATGTATTTTAACTTCAATTTATAGATAACTAGGTAAAAAAAATGGATTTCACTATCTTTGACAACTATTAACAAACAAAAAAAACCATGAGAAAATTATTCTACTTTTTTTTCTTCGTAATTTGCTTTAGCAGCTTAAACAAGTTACAAGCACAAGTGAATTGTGATAATGATTCAACAGGTCTGATACCGATTCAGGATCTGGGCACCGATTATTATTTAGGAACCTATCAGGGTGGCATGTATCCCGGTGGTTCAAATGTACCTCCTATCGGTCATCTCAAAAAAGGACTATCTATTGTAAAAAAGTTAAAACCTTTGGATACTTTGGGACTTATAAATTACGCGACCGGTAAAATAGTTTGTGCAGGTTTCGGTGCCTCTACAGTAGGTGGACCCTTCAACCACATGATTCAATTATCAAAAGATGATATGAGTTTAAATCCCTGCATGAAATCTGTAAATGCAGCCAATGGTTCTGATGGATTGGAAGCTTTATATGTAGATAATTTTGATTATTGGGAATATATTCGATTATACAAACTTGGGGAAAAAGGGGTTACTCCCATCCAGGTTCAGGTTGCTTGGTTAATGCACAGTTCAAGAATTGATTCCAATTCAGCAGATACGGGTCCATACATTGATTCCCTAGTTATGCGATTTAAAATTGCATTACAGGCAATGCAAGTAATATATCCAAATTTGAAAGTGGTATTTATTAGTGGATTTCCCTACGGCGGATATGCTGATACAATGAAAGTGTTATACCATGTTATTGCCGAACCTTCGAGCTATAATCACAATTTTGCAGTAAAGCAGCTTATTAAAGATCAAATCTCCGGTGATCCTTCTCTTCGTTATATAGAACCCGGAAAGGTTGCTCCATATTTGGCTTGGGGACCACCGCTTTGGGCTGATGGAATAAATCCAAATGAATATTCCGGTTTATCATGGAATTGCGAAGCAGAATTTACACCTGATGGAGGAGGATATCATATGACAAGTGTTGGGAAGGATAAAGTTGGTCAAATATTAATTGACTTTTTTAAAACGGATACTTTGACAAAGGGTTGGTATGTTGATGGTCCAAAATGGGCTACTTGTGGTACAGGAAGAAATGCTGATGGCAGTATTATTACTCCTAAGGATATAATTATTGATAAAGATGCAGTTACCATTTATCCGAACCCTTCTTCAGGGGAATTTTATGTTGATTTTGAAGAAGTATTAACTTCAGGAATTAATATAAAAGTATTAAACAATATTGGTGAAGTAGTATATTTTGATAATTATCATTCAGTTACTCCTTATTCCGGATATCGATTTGATCTTACAGGAAAACCAAATGGTATTTATTATTTTGAAGTTGTGATAAACGATCAAATTTTTACACAACCAATTATTTTGAATAAATAAAATGATTAAAACAGGACCAAAGCCTGTGCTAAAATATCAATGGTTAAAAAGGATAAGTGTTATCGCATTTATCCTTTTTAATTTTACAGTTTCTGCACAAATAAACTGTGAAAATGATACTACTTTGCTGCAACCTATGGTTGATTTGCAAAGTGATTTTTATTTGGGATACCAGGGTGGTTTATATCCGGGAGGATTTAATGAAATACCTGCAGCACATGCTGATTCCGGTATTGCAATCGCACAGTCGTTAATTCCGATAAATTTTGATGGCGAAGAAGACACCATTTATGGAAAAACAGTAATGCTCGGATTAGGCTCCATATCCGCCGGAAAATCATTTAATAAATTTATTGGCCAATATAATGATGCGGGGTATTTTGATTCCTGTGTTCGCATTGTTAATGGTTGTCTGGATGATTTTGGATTAGAGCAAATGATAGACGCCGACGCCACGGATACATATTGGAAAGATGTGAATGATTATTTACAAGCAGCTGATCTGAAGAAAAAACAGGTTCGCGTTGTTTGGGTAATGACTACTTCTTTTGAAGACAGCATTACCACCATGCCTGCATATATTGATTCACTTACAACAAAATATATAGATCTGATTAGAGAATTAAAAACGCAATTCATTAATCTCAAATTAATTTATATATCAGGATTACAATTTGGAGGATATGTGGATCTTTCTGCAGAACATTTAAATGCCTTTGGAGAACCTGCACCTTATTATAACGATTTTGCAATTAAAGCTGCAATAACAGCGCAATTAAACGGCGATTCCCTATTAAATTATTCAGGTGTGGATGCTCCTGCTGCATGGGTTGCCTGGGGACCAAATTTTTGGGCCGACGGAAGAAACTTAAGGGATTATGATGAACTGAGATGGTTATGTCCCGGTGATTATGATGTAAGTGATAACGGTATGGTTTTAGGAGGAACGGGAAATCAAAAAATAGCGGACAGATTATTTGAATTTTTTACAACAGATGCAACAACAACTCCCTGGATATTTGGATTGCCATATGATTGTTTTACTGAAATAGAAATCGTTGACACTGTTATAATAGAAATTCCACATGATCAGGTTGTTTACATTACACAAAATCCTGTAAAAGGTGTAATTAAATTTATTATCGATCTCGAAACAAATGAAAAGGCATCGGTATTTGTTTTTAATGCACTTGGGCAACAAGTAGTGGAAGGAACTTTATCTAAAATAGAACCCGGTAAAATTTTCGACATAAAACTTACTGATCATCCGAGTGGGGTGTATTTTCTTTCTGTGTTTGTTGGAGGGAAGGTGTATAATTTGCCGTTTTATTTGAGCCCGTAAGCGTGAATCGTGAGGCGTGAGTTTGCTTCTCGATAGCCGGATGTTTTTACTCCTGACTAATGACTCATGACTATTGGTAAGTGGTGAGTGGTGAGTTTACATCTAATGAGCCTGATACAATTACTTCTGATTCTTGACTTTCGTGAATCCGGCATGAATTAACTGGTGAAATACATTAATTATGCAGCCGCAGAATATTTTTCCTTCATTCCTTCATTGAAAAGAATCCCAACCCTGAGCCTTCAGCTTAAACAAATTATCATTCTTCGTTTTAATAAATGTTCCATTTTGTTTTGGGACAATTTTTCCTATAATGGAAATGTTATTATTTATCGCGATTTTTTCGGCGTCTTTTGGATTTATGGTAAATAATAATTCATAATCTTCGCCGCCATTTAATGCGCAGATGGTTGGGTCGAGATTAAATTTTGAGGCTTGTTCAATTGATTCATCCGACATGGGGATCTGATTTTCATAAATAATTGCCCCGCAATCGCTTTTATCGCAGATATGTAATATTTCAGATGATAAACCATCTGATACATCTATCATTGCAGTTGGAATTATATCATTATCTTTAAAGAACTGAATAATATCTTTTCGCGCTTCGGGTTTTAAAAATTTACCAATAAGATGTTTTTTATTTTCGAGATCGGGTTGGATATTCGGATTTTCGAGATATATTTTTTTCTCTCTTTCCAACATTTGTAAACCTAAATATGCAGCACCGAGATCCCCGCTCACACAAATAAGATCTTCTTCTTTTGCTCCGCTTCGATAAACAATTTCTCCCTCATTGGCATCACCGATAGCAGTAACTGAAATAATAAGTCCTTTAATACTTGTTGTAGTATCACCACCAACCAGATCAACACCATAATATTCACATGCATGAAAAATTCCTTCATATAATTCTTCCAGGGCTTCCACAGAAAATCTGTTTGAAATTGCAAGTGAAACTGTCACCTGATTTGGGGTTGCGTTCATCGCATATATATCACTCACATTAACTGCTATACATTTATACCCAAGATGTAAAAGTGGTGTGTACATCATATCAAAATGCACACCTTCCACCAACATATCTGTGGTAACAACGGTTAATTTACCTGCATTGTCAATTATTGCTGCGTCATCTCCAATTCCTTTTACTGTTGAAATATTATTTATTTCAAAATTTTTGGTCAGGTGATCTATAAGTTTAAATTCGCCTAAGGATGATATTTCGGTTCTGTCTTTTGGTTCGTCCATAATAAAAAAGTCGGTTTCTGCCGAACTGCACTGCAAAATTGCATAAAGATTTAACAAAATGTTGTTCTTCGCATTATCTTAGTGTTTTAAGGCCGGATTGGCACCACATCAAAAGCAAACGACGAAGTATGAAACCAGACATGAAGATAAATTCCCCATTGGAAACCTTTTATAAATGGGAAAAAACACAGCCGGAAAAATTATACCTCCGTCAGCCCATTGATGGTGTTTGGAGAACCTATACCTGGGCACAATGTGGCGATCAAATACGGCGTATGGCTGCTTATCTAAGGTCGCTTAACTATGAACCCGGAACACGCATTGCCATTCTCTCCAAAAATTGTGTGCATTGGATACTTAGCGATTATGCGATCTGGATGGCAGGGTATGTGTCGGTTCCGATGTATCCCAACATGTCACCGGCAACAGTTAAACAGATCCTTTTACACAGTGAAAGCAAACTGGTATTTATCGGGAAATTAGACGACTGGGGCTATTTAAAACCAGGGATTCCTGAAAATTTACCTTGTATTGCATATCCTTTTTACGGAATAACGGAATTTAAAAATTGGGATGATATTGTTGCTTCGCAGGAACCCATTTCCGATAATCCAACATATCCGATAGAAAATTTGTGTTCCATTATGTATACAAGCGGCACCACAGGAATTCCGAAAGGCGTAATGCATTCTTTTTACAATTTTGCCTTTGCTGCTGAAAATGCATTTCCAACTTTAGGAGTGGATAATACTGCATCTTTCTTTTCCTATTTACCGATGTGTCATATTGCTGAACGTTTGTTAATTGAGATCGGAAGTTTATATACAGGTGGAAAGGTTTCCTTTGCAGAAAGTCTGGAAACCTTCCCTAAAAATTTGCAGGAAACCTCTCCAACACTTTTTTTGGCAGTTCCGCGAATATGGTCAAAGTTTCAGGAGAAAATTCTGGAAAAAATGCCGCAGAAAAAACTGGATCTCTATTTGAAAATTCCGGTTTTAAAAAATATTGTAAAAAAGAAAGTGAAAACCGCTCTTGGACTTTCAAAAGCAGATCAATGTTTTTCAGGAGCAGCACCAATTCCGGTCGACCTTATCAATTGGTTCTGGAAATTGGATATAAAAATTCAACAGGCATATGCAATGACGGAAGATTGTTGTTATAGCCACACTAATTTAAAAGATAAAAACAGAATTGGTTCGGTTGGATTGCGTTTTCCTTTTGTTGATATTAAATTAAGTGAACAGGGGGAGATATTAATTAAACATGCAGGATTAATGCTTGGATATTATAAAGAAGAGGCTTTGTCCAAGGAAGCATTTAACGAAGCCGGATACTTTAAAACCGGAGATAAGGGCGCAATAGATAATGATGGATTTTTAACAATTACCGGAAGAGTAAAAGAATTATTTAAAACAAGTAAAGGCAAGTATGTAGCTCCTATGCCAATAGAAATGAAATTTTCTTCCAATACGGATATTGGCCAGGCATTGGTTGTTGGATATGCGTTACCGCAACCCATAGTTTTAGTAACACTATCTGAACTTGGCAGAAAAAAATCGAAAGAAGAAATTGAAAAAAGTGTGTTGGATTCCAGGAAGGAGATCAACAACACTTTAGATTCATTTGAACGAATTGAAAAAGTGGTCGTGATAAAAAATGAATGGACAATTTTAAACGATCTGTTAACTCCTTCCATGAAAATAAAACGCAACGAGGTTGAAAAGTTATTCCAGACCGACTATGAAAAATGGTTTGAAATGAAACCAGATGTAATATGGCAACAATGATCCCTAAAATAAATACAAAAGTTTAAATTCACCTTTAAATTTAAATGTATGCAATTTTTTTTCAAACTATTTCTACAAGAAAAACAACCTACCACCTTTAAAGAAATTATTTATTGGTGGGGCGAACGACGTCTGGCCTTTAATCTTGTTATCGGAATTTCGGGACTATTAAGTATACTCGTTTGCTGGATAGCAGGATTTGAAATGGATATTATTAAGTTGTGTATCATTGCTTTTACCTATGGCATTGCTGCTAATATAGTTTATACCAGTAGTTGGATAGCAGAATATTTACTGCGCAAGGCAAATAATTTTGATACCCAAATTAAATATATCGGACCGGTATTTTTTGCCATGGGTTTAGCGATCTCTATTTTAGTTACTTTTTTTGGAGGATTATTAGTGGGGTATTTAGGATTATTCGGATATAGCGGAGAATAGAGTCAATATTCAATAATTATTGCATCCTCCCTACATTTCAGCATGTGCGATGGCTGCAATGCTAACCTTTACTCCTTCAATATTTGTGAGTGATACTGCACAGGACTCCAACGTTGATCCTGTTGTAATAACATCGTCAACAATTAAAATATGTTTATTGCGAATAAGTTCAATATCGCCCGCTTCAAAAATAGATCTTACATTTTCCCATCGTTCAAGTCGTGATTTTTTTGTTTGGGTATCGGTATAAATATTTCTTTGCAAAATTTCGGAATTAAAAGGGATAGATAAAACTTCACTCAATCCTTCCCCAATAACAGCACTTTGATTGTAACCTCGTTTTTTTTCTTTGTCCTTATGCAAAGGAACGGCAGTAATAAAATCAACGTCGGGAAATAAATGAAATTGTTTTATCTGGTATCCCAATAAATTACCCAAACGCAAACCAACATCTTTTCTTCCTTTATATTTTAAAGCATGCATTAAATGTTGAATGCGCCCCGATTTGTGGAAATGATAAAGAGCCATTGCCCTTTCCACTGGCACCTTTCCCCAAAATTTTTTTGCAATGGGATTATCGGCATATTCCGCATGATCGGTTTTGGGTAAACTTATCTGACATTTAATACAGATGATCTTTTCATTTTTGTTGAGTGGCGCGCTACAGGCAAGACAAAGGTTGGGATAAATAACGTCGCATAATTCGTTAAACATTTTTAAGGGAAACATATGGAGAGATTTTGGTTAGATAAGCCTTTGTTTTGAAGAAGTTATAAACCAAAGAATGGTTTAACAAACACCTGAGTAGAAAAATAAATATCTATTTTATAAGTGCATAGAGTCGGACTAACTTTTATTTTTTTAAGGAAATAATCTTCCTAAAAATAATACCTAAATCCATATTTACAAATAAATTCACAGAAATTTATCCGTGTGAAAATAATACACGGGTAGAAGGTGATTTACATTATAAAAGCTAGTAATTAAATTTTTATTCAAATAATTCTATTTGACCTTATCACCTGCAAGTATTGGAAAAAGTTTTTCCATGGATTCTACAAATTCATGAAAGGTTT
>JAYSYX010000416.1:0-19042 GCA_043727235.1 Bacteroidota bacterium | reverse complement strand
CTGCCCGATAGTGGTTATACATTTCTTGAATCAACTATAACAGGGATAACAGACATCAAACGCGGCGGATTATTATCCATCGGTTTTGTTTTAGCCTTCTATTTCTCTACAAATGGAGTAAGAATGCTTATCCTAACTTTTAATAAGGATCATACCATTTATGCCAGAAGAGGATTTTGGCGCAACAGGTGGGCGTCTATGCGACTTACTATATATTTGTTCCTGCTTTTTTTCTTTTCACTTATACTCATCATCACTGGTGATAATGTGGTTAATTGGGTTGGAGAATTAATTCACTGGCAGGATAAAACCGGAAAATTATTTCTAACCATAGTACAATTTGCAATTTTACTGTTGTTATTTTTTTCTGGTATTTCTTTAATTTATTATTATGGTCCCGCCGTAAAACACCACTGGCGTTTTGTTACTCCGGGAGCAACTTTTGCAACCATTTTTTCCATAATTACCTCATTGGTATTTGGATATCTGGCAAATAATTTCTTATCCTATAATGAATTGTATGGTTCTATTGGAACATTAGTGGTTTTAATGATATGGATCAATTTAAACTCGCTTGTTTTATTAGTAGGTTTTGAAATAAATAATAGTATTGATGTAAATCGGGTGCTTCGTCAGAAGATTCAACAAGATGAGGAGACTCCCTCCTTTTAAGCCGGAATCATATATTATTTTTCAGTTTTAGCAATTGAAAACCATTAATATTATAAAGCTTTTATGGTAAAATGAACGCTACAAAAATTGTTCTGTCAAAACAACTGAGACATTACCGATCTGTTGAAGAGAAAAATAATGAGAAAAATAATTTTCAATATTGATCTGATCCTGTATCTCAATTATTTTATTTAAAAAGTGATCTGTTTTATCATCACAATCAAATTGTAAACAACGGTTATCCTGCATTTCGTGTATCATAAGTCGCAGCATATTTTCCTCAGTATAAACACGGAGTGATAAAGTGTTTTTATAGGAATAGAAAGCAGTTACACCGGAATTCAGTTTGTTTTTTTCAAGGTTTGAGAGATTTTCTGCCTGCCAGCCTGTGTTTATGAGTTTTTCGTGTTGAGTTGATGTCAGCATAAATTTTAATTAAGGTAGGTTTGATAATAAATAAGTGTTGTAATAAAACAAATTACCGCCAAAACGAGCGTAATTACCATTTGCAATGTGAGCCGCTCTCTTTTTAATGATACATTTCCTTGTTGCAGTGTTTTCAGAAAACGGGAAGTATTTCCTAAAATTAAATTTCTCAGAGTAAAATATTGCGTAATAGATGTCGTGGGAATTAACCAAGTAAGAAGCATTTCCCACAACATGAGTCCATATCCAACTATACTCAACAAAATAAGCCAGTTGATATTGAAAATTATTGCGATTATAGGTAAAATGGATTCAACCAATTTAAAAATCCTGTTTCGGACAGAATCAGCCTGAGCAGAAAAATTGTAATATAAAAAAAACAATACCTGGGCGGTTAATGCAGCATAGAACATGTGTAAATTTAAAAAAAAGTGGGTTTTTGGAGAAAAGGGTTGTGACAAAAGGGGTAAAAAGTTTCTCGCAGGGGACGCGGAGGTGCGGAGAACGTTTTAGATAACCGGATGGAATTACACCAAATTATTGCAACTTGCTCAAAATGAATTAATTACAAATGAGTTATGAGTAATGAGTGGGAAAATCGATGGATTGTTAATTACAGACTTTCGGGAGGGTAAAAGTTAAGATATAGAAATAGGAGTATGATCCGAGCTGAGGTAAAACTCATTACTCATAACTCATTACTCATTCTAGTGATGGTTAGCGCCCCTGCACCTCTGTAGGAAACAAAAAATTGAAAATGCCACTGGGGGGATTTCGGGAAGACCGGCCTTCAATAAGATTAATAAAGAATAAAGAACAAGGAATAAAGAACTCTAAACAAATCCCCAACCCGGGAGATTATGCTCCGTAGGGAACATTTGCAACCTTGCAAACCCTGAAAACTGTTGCTAACCCAGCGAGCAATAAAGAATAATAAATAATAATCAAAAAATAATAAACATCAATCGGCGCCGACCCCGAACTCAGAACCTCGAACTCAAACAAAAAATCCCGCTATCGCGGGACTGCCTATCGTTTGCGGAGAGTCAGGGATTCCATTTAAGTCATTCCGAACAAAATTTTTATTGATTTTAAAGGGTTTCAGCACTCCCATTTTCTTACTTTTTTACGCAATCGTTCCGTTTAGCAGTCCGTTTCTAACTTAGTATTTCGATCATTTTTTCAATCTCTTTTTTTTCCCTTTTCAGTTCGGCTATCCGGTTGGAATTATTCCTGAACATCGTTTTTCCAAACGGATAAACCAAATACGCAGGATCCGCGCCGTATTCCTTACAGACCTTTGAGATCATTTCGACAGTCACATTACGAACACCTTTACGCATGAGGGCTATTTGATTACCATTTGTGCCTACAACCTCTGCAAATTCTTTTTCTGAATCTACCCTTCCGAATCTCAAGACTTCGTCCATGACCTTTAAAAAACGAGTATTTGAGAGAGTTAATAATCCTGTATTTGGTGAGTTACTCATCTATCAATAATTTTTGTAACTAGATTATTCTCAATTTCAAAAACATCACCGTTGGATTTAGATCCATAAATATAAACTGTCTTTATTGCGGTTGATTCCGTTTCGTCGGGAGACCCCTTAGAGCACAATAACATCTCTTCAGACATTCCAATCCAGTGTTCTTGAGCGAAAAGCCTTTCAGAAATAGGAGTCGAAAACCTTTCCTTTATTAATGTGAGCCTAATTTTGTGACGGTGCGCCAATTCAAACATGCTTTGTAGGACATTTGTATTATAATCGGGTTCGTCCATATATTCTAGGAGTTGGTTTTTTATGCCATTCATAATAGGGTCTGTAAATTCCCTTCTTATTAATCCCCTCATATTTTCTAAAGCTGCATCTCTTTTTACCTTAATATCTGCAATATTCTGTGCGTTTTCAACTTCTTCTCGTTTCTTCTTTTCAGCTTCGCCCTTTCCAGATAATAAAATAAGCGCAAATACAATAGCAGCTATAATTACAACAATAATTGTGGTTTCCATATAATTGATTTATTGTTATTAATAATTACTTGTTTGAACGGTCTGGCATGCCCAATACATATAGGTATCCCATGAAAGGGGTTAATAAAATAGAAAGAAAAATGGTTGTAGCAATATTTAGGTCTTTTGCATCCGAAACCAATACATTAATATAAATCCATGCGATGTAGAATATGATGGAAAGTCCAATTTGATAATTTGTCATGTCATGTTTTTTAAAGTATGTTAATTAAATATATTTTAAAGCATCCATTTACGTTATTAACTCCTCTTTACACCAAAACACAAAGCCATGAACACAGCAGAGTTGATTAAAAAATTCTTTGAGGCATCCCCTGCCCTACCTGTTAAAACCTTGCACACACTAGCAAACAGCGATTTAGAGGCGGTCAAAGAGTTGCAACGTATATCATCCTTTATTTTGGAACTATATGAGGCTAATTACCCTTTGCCTCCCGTTCCAAACGTTCAATAATCTCTTTATAAGTAGAAATTATCTTCCATAGATGCTCTCTTTCATCTTGTGGTATTGGGTTATTTGTTACATTACCTACTGATTCCGTATTGATTTTAAAATAATCAGTTGGCAGTTTCATTACGTTAATTATTAACTCCTTATTATCCTCTCCTATTTCTATTTGCTTAATCCAGTTTGTAACAGCAGAAGCACTAACACCAAGCTTTTCTGCGAATTGAATCTGCGTTAATCCACTGTTTTTAATCAATTTTTTTAGTATCAATCCTTCCATAGTTTAATAATTGTTGATAACTTTATTTACAATTCCTTACGTATTATTTGGTATTTACATACGGATACGTATATATTTGTGTTACTAAACAGTTATAAATTATTTACAAAGAAATACTAAAAGATGCAAATTCCAAAGCAAATAGTCAAAAAAGTAGAAAGATTCACTATTAATAGTGAATGCACCCGTAAAGAAATCGCAGATTATCTGGGTGTAAATGCAACTTACATAACCAACTCCTTAGATAGTGGGAAAATGTCAGTTGATAAATATGAGAAACTTCTATCCTTTTTAGAGTTGGTAAATGCCCGTATCAAATCCCGCAAAAATCGCGAACGAAAATTAATAAATAACCCATGACCTCCGATGAAAAACTCGACAAGATTTTATCCATCCTCGAAAAACATCAAAGTTTTTTTGAATAGATGAAACCTAAAAAAGTTCGGAAAATAACAAAGCAAAAAATATCACAAAAAGAATTAAACACATTTCTAAATAAACACAAATAAAATGGAAAATAAAAACATCGAAGTTCATCACTTCACTTACGACATCAGCGAAATAGAATTAGATTATTTCGACCTTGCTAATCATTCAGAATTGATCTGCATAATTATAGATGCAGTTGACTTTGAAAAATGGTGCAAAAAACAAGGGCATTTTAACTTCTCCTATACCATAACCAAAGGTAACGAGGTAGATGTAATTGATGATAAATACACCACACTTGTAGATTTTATCGCAGAATCAGAACAATGCTTTGTTCACTCATGCTGTGTAGAATATTACGAATTTATTAACTCACCTAAAAACGCTTTGGTATGAATTTAATAATACTTATCGGCATGGTCATAATCATTTGGATTCCATTGATTATAGCGCTTAAAAAAGCACCTGTTTACCACTTTGATAATAAATTCAAAGAACCGCCGGGAATAGGCAAAACAATCCCTGCAAAGCGTAAATATTCCGATGCTCACATGGCTTTGTATATTAAAAATGAGATCGGGAGAACAAGTAAACGTATTCATTCATAAATAAAAACAACTATGGAAAATCAATTAACAATTGCGGGTTCTACTGAACTCGAAAAAGTAATCACAGATTCAGGATTGCAATTAAATGAAGCGGAGGAAATAAAATCTTCTTATCTGCCTTTCTTAATCCAATTTTCAGAGATCAAAGAACTATCTGCTAAGATCAATACGGAAAATCCAACGGAACTAGACGAAAAGATCGCAAGGGATTTGAGATTAAAAACCGTAAAGATCAGAACGGGTGCAGATGCTTTAAAAGCTGACAGAAAAAGAATCTATTTAATTAAAGGCGACCTCGAACAAGCATCTTTTAACGTAATAAAAAACACGTGCTTACTTGCTGAGGCTGAATTTGAAAAAACAGAAAAAGCGCGTGCAATAAAAGAGGCTGAAAGAATTGCAGAATTAAAAGCACAAAGACTGGAAATATTATCTGAGTTTACAGAATCGGCAAATATTTATCCATTAGGCGAAATGACAGATGAATCGTTTAATGATTTATTAAGCGGATTTAAACTTCAAAAAGAAGCCAAAGAAAAAGCTGAAAAAGAACGTATTGAAGCGGAAAAACTACTTGCTGAACAAAAAGAAAAAGAGCGTATCGCATACGAAGCGGAGCAAGAAAGGATCAGAATTGAAAATGAAAAACTAAAAAAAGAGGCAGAGGCGAAAGAAAAGGAACTCCAAAAAGAGAGAGAATTAGCTGCTAAAAAGTTACAAGAGCAACAAGCAAAAGCAAAAGCGGAGGCAGAAAAATTAAAAGCAGAAAACGATGCGAAATTAAAAGCAGAAAAAGAACGCGCCGACAAAATAGCGGCTGAATTAAAAGCTAAACAGGACGCAGAATTAAAGGCACAAAAAGAAGCTGATGAGGCGGAAGCTAAAAGAATCGCGGACGAAAAGAAATTATCTAAAGCCACAGACAAGGTTAAATTAAATAAGTGGTTGGAAGACAACTTTGAAACTCCCGTAATATTTGCATTAAATATTTCTACTGAGTCTGAAAAGGTGCAGGATGATATTATGAATAAATTTTCAGCTTTCAAAAAATGGGCTTTAACCACAATTAACGAATTATAATTTAATAATTAAAACACAACTACAAAAAATGGAAAATCAAAAACTAGAAATCGCACAAAAATTAAATAACAGTGTATTATCTGTTATTGGTTCAGACAATCTGATCGGATTTGAAAAGGCTTATTTAATTGCCAACGCCGCCAGTGAATTAAAACTCGCGCTAACTCCTGAATACATGAAACCCATAATGGCATTACAGGGCAACAGGCTTGGCTTTAAAACCGATAAAGATACAAGCGGTGGATATTCGGAAGAAGTTGTAAAAAACTGCCTTATTGAAGCCGTATTAACAGGTGTGCAACCTTTCGGCAATCAATTTAACATCATTGCGAATAATTGCTACATAACTAAAGAAGGTTTCGGGTATTTGCTTTCAAATCTTAAAGGCTTGAGTTATGAAATTATCCCTATGCTTCCGAGAATAAATGCTGATAAAACCAGTGCAGCTATTGTGATGAAAATAAAGTGGTCGCTGAACGGAGAAAATGCAAAAGAGCGTGAGATCGAAATACCTGTTAAGATGAATAATTTTATGGGAACCGATGCTGTAATCGGGAAAGCTACAAGAAAAGCCCGTGCATGGTTATTCGGAACAATCACAGGATCCGAAATTGCAGACGGTGACATTACTGATTTAGATGCAAGTAAGCAACGTGTCGAAATTTTACCTGCTGATAAAGAAGCTGAACGCATCGAATTATTAATTAACGATGCAACAGACTTAGATCAACTGGATAAAATTTATGCGTTTGTTCAGGACGACCAAATGGAATTGTTCTTAAATAAAAAATCTGAATTAACTCCTAAGAAATAATGAACGCAGATAATATATTATTCCGGTGTTCTTCTTTAGGACATATTATGACAGAGCCAAAATTAAAAGGTGAAGTCTTATCCGAAACTTGCAAAACTCATTTAGTTGACAAATTTGTAAGCGTAAAATATGGTAGAAATACGGACATTCAAAACCGCTATACCATTAAAGGCAACATGGTTGAAGAAGATTCTTTGACTCTTTATTCGAGATATAAAAAAGAGTTCTACAAAAAGAACGATCAGCGCTTACAAAACCTTTTCATAAGCGGAACACCGGATATTATATTACCCGATGAAGTAAAGGACATTAAAAGCTCTTGGGATATTTATACATTTTTCAGAAACACAACATCTAAATTAAATAAATTATACTACTGGCAGTTGTTGGGTTACATGATTCTAACCAATACCCAAAAAGCCACACTCGCTTATTGCCTTGTAAACACTCCTGATATTCTTATTGCGGATGAAAAAAGAAAACTGTCATACAAAATGGGAATTATTGATAGTTCACATGATTACGAATTAGCGTGTAAGGAAATTGAATTATTAAGTATCTACGATGACATCCCGATCAATGAAAAAATTATCGAAATAAACATCGAAAGAAATAAAGAAGATGAGGCGAGATTATACCAAAGAATAATCGAATGTAGAAAATACATGAATACAATTTTATTTAAAGCTGCTTAAATTAAATTATGAACACAACCCCAGAATACATCGTAAAGCTCGAACCAAACGAAATATTTGTTTTCGGAAGCAATTTAAGAGGCTCACACGGCGGAGGTGCCGCATTATTAGCCTATCAAAAATTCGGCGCGAAATGGAATATATCAGAAGGATTAACGGGTCAATCATATGCTATACCGACAATGGACGCTCAAATAATTCCTTTGTCAATTAATCAAATTAAAATCCACGTTGATAAATTTATTTTATTCGCAAAAGCAAATCCGCAATTCACATTTTTAGTTACGGCGATCGGGACTGGAATATGTGGTTATTCTACAGAACAAATAGCGCCGTTATTTAATGAAGCAATATTTTACAATAATATTTATTTACCTAACACATTTATTCAAATTATTAAAACACATTAAAATGGAAAAAACAATTAAAGGCTACAAAGTATTCAACCCTGATTTAACATGCAGAGGTTTTCAATTTAAAGTTGGAGAAATTTTTGAAATGGATCTCCCCATAAAAATTTGCGGACGTGGATTCCACTTCTGCTTAAAACCTGCTGACTGTTTTGAATATTACAAATTCGATTCTGCAAATATTGTTTGCGAAGTGGAAGCATTGGGAGAGGTTAATTCAAAAACGGATGACAGCGATTCCAAAGTTTGCACCAATAAAATAAAGATTTTAAGGCAACTGACATGGAATGAGGTTCTTGAAATTTGCAACGAAGGAAAAGGAAATACCGGATTGAGTAACACGGGCGACAGGAACACGGGCGACAGGAACACGGGCTACAGGAACACGGGCAACAGTAACACGGGCTACAGTAACACGGGCGACTGGAACACGGGCGACTGGAACACGGGCAACAGGAACACGGGCAACTGGAACACGGGCAACAGGAACACGGGCGACTGGAACACGGGCGACTGGAACACGGGCAACAGGAACACGGGCTACAGTAACACGGGCGACAGGAACACGGGCGTTTTCTGCACAATTAAAGACCCTAAAATATTTATGTTCAACAAACAATCAGACTGGACAATAAGTGATTTTGAAAATAGCGGCGCTTATTCTTTAATGCTTAATTCAGTAGATACAAAATTATGGATTACAGAAAGCCAAATGACAGATGGGGAAAAAGAACAATTCCCATCCTATAAAACATGCGAAGGTTACTTAAGAGATATTCCATTTAAAGAGGCCTTTCAAAATGCATGGCACAATTGGAGCGAATCAAACAGGAACGAATTTATTAATCTACCAAATTTCGATGAAATAATTTTCGAAGAAATAACAGGTGTAAAAATTTAAATGTGTGTGTTTTAATCAGGGGCGGAATTGAACCGCCGCCCCTTTATTAAATGGAACAATTAAAATTATTTGCAGAGGAAATCATCGGGGATATTTATACATACCAGAACTGCGAAAGACAATTTGAAATAAAAGAAATATCAGAATTTGTTTACACCCTTATAAACTTGGAAACAGGCGAAGATCACACAGTAACCGACAATGTATTTCTGGACTTAATTAATATAAAAACAGGCAAAGCAAAATGGCAATTTCATACGAAGATTTTTTAAGGAATAGATTTTAGATATGGCAGAAATAAAAGAAAAATATAATAAGAAAGAAGAAATCGGAGGGGTTTATTATACTCCTAAATTATTTAACGATCACTTTCAAAACTATAAAAGGTATTACGTTCCAAAGGCGCAATTAATTATAGCGGATATTCCTTATAATGTTGGTAAAAACGCTTATGGGTCTAATCCTTCGTGGTATGTGGGAGGCGATAATAAAAACGGGGAAAGCAAATTAGCAAATACAGAATTTTTTGATACCGATAAGGATTTCAGAATTACCGAGTTCTTACATTTTTGCTCAACCATGTTAAAGAAAGAACCAAAAGAAGCGGGTAAAGCACCATGTATGATTGTTTTTTGCGCCTTTGAGCAGCAATTTGAGCTTATTGAAAAAGCTAAAAAATACGGATTAAATAACTATATAAATTTAGTATTCCGCAAAAACTTTTCAGCGCAAGTATTAAAAGCAAATATGCGACCTGTTGGTAATTGTGAATATGCAATTATTTTATACCGAGATAAATTACCAAAATTTAATAATCATGGGAAAATGGTATTTAATTGCATGGACTGGGAGCAGGATAGAGATACTGCAAAAATTCATCCAACACAAAAACCTGTTAAGCTATTGGAAAGATTAATAGAAATATTTACCGATAAGGGTGAGGTTGTAATAGACCCATGTGCGGGAAGTGGAACTACTTTATTAGCTGCATCCCAATGCGATAGACGGGCTTATGGATTTGAAATAAAAAAGAATTTTTATAAAGATGCAAATGAAAAAGTATTAAATAAAATTCAAAGGAAGTTATTTTAATGTTCTACAATACAATAAATATTAAAGGCTCCGAATTAAACTCTGCACATAAAAAATCAAGTGCGCAGGAAATTAAAATAATGGAATATTACGGGCAAAATCCGTATGCAATAAAAACATCATTGGAATTAGCAGACGAATTAAAGATATTATTTACAAGTGTAAGGAGAGCTGTAACGAATTTAATTGCACAGGATAAGCTAAAATATTGCGGGATGAAGCAAGAGAGATTTGGAAAGCCGAATCATTTAATTGCGCTTAAAATTGAATACGGGCAACAAAAATTATTTTGATATGAAAAAACAATTACAAAAAGTAGACGAATTAAAAGAACCACCTGTAGTAGGAAGGCATTATTTAGTCCCGCATGTCTTATACAAAATTCCAATTACTGAAAGAGAATGTTATGTTCCGGTATATCCGAACTATCATGTAGACACTGATTTCGGCGTTAAATTACCGCATTTTCATTTTGATTTAAGGTTTACTTTGCCTGCAAATTTCCGTCACATTTTTACTATAAAAAATGGCAATAGAACAAACTCAGCTGCTTTTAAAATTAAAGACAATCCATATTTAAATACGATAGTTTCCACAGATTTAATTTATCTAAAACGTAAATGCATGTTCGATTTTAGTTGTGTTGCACCTGTAAATCCATTGGGTAATTACCCAACTAATTACTCTGTATTTTGCGACAAATTCAAAGATTCTAACATAAAAAAAACAATGAAATGTCCGCATCATGGGTTCGATTTAAAACAAGCTCCCGTAATTGATGGCGTGGTTAAATGTCCTTTACATGGATTGTGTTTTGACATTAAGACAGGAGATAATATTCCATTAACAAATGAAAATTACCGAGATTAAAATAATATATGAATGATTTAATCGCAATATCTATTTTAATATTAATCACACTAATTTTTTACCACATTTTTAATAAAGCATTATGAGTTTTTGGAAAGAGAATCCGATCACACAAATTGACATTTTTAATCTTAAATCGCTTCCTGTTAAATGGAAGGAGGATAATATTAAAAACAGAGATAAAGCCAAAGCGTTATTACCTCCAAGCGAAAAAAAAATTTGTATCAGAAAATACCAAATATAACACCATCCCGAATTATGAAAAAGAACTGGCTGAACAATACACAGGAAAAAGAAACGGTAATCGTAAAGTCAGAATTTGATGCAAATAACTGTGAAATATGCGGACAACTCACATATGAAATTATTTGCGGAACCTGTAAAGAAATTAATTGTTGATAACCTTATAGTATATTTTGTTTGCTTTGAGTATATTTGTGTTTCTGATTTGAGGAAGTCAGACATTTGAAAACGGATTAACTATGATTATTTCTTTAACATTTTTAAAATACTGAATGGGTTACCCTACCTACTGCATTGTCTACGTTAATCCGTCTTTGTAGCAATCCTCAGGGTAACCCACTCAACTATTTTCTAACCACACATGGCAGAGAATAAAAAGTCATTCATTCTTTATTGCGACCTTATTCACACGGTATCTAAGATGCCAAGCGATAAGGCAGGGGACTTGTTTAAACATATACTTCTTTATGTGAATGATAAGAACCCTGTAACTGATGATTTGATCGTTCAGCTAACTTTTGAACCTATTAAACAACAACTAAAAAGGGACTTGTTAAAATACGAAGGGGTTAAAGAAATTAAATCTATTTCAGGTCGCATGGGAGGTATTAAATCAGGCGAAGCAAGAAGGAAGCAAAACGAAGCAAACGAAGCATATGCTTCAAACACGAAGCAAAACGAAGCAAACGAAGCTGTAACTGTTAATGTAAATGATAATGTAAATGATAATGAGATTGTAAATGATATAAAAAATAAAGGGGGAAGCGGAAATTTTTTACAAATTCAAAAATGGATTGAGGAGTTAAAAACAACGGATCACATTTTTCAGCAAAAAGTTGTCGGCGCTGGGCTCGGAATTACCCCGCAAATTTTAGTAGAGGCGCTCGATTATTACGAAGGTCTTATAGCACAATACCCAGCAAAACAAAACATAAATGACATTAATACCATGCGGGTTGCCGCATTGCAAGCTATTAAAGAATATATAAATAAAAATAAAAATGGACAATCAAATTCAAAAACAAGACAGCAGCAGCAGAGAGATCACAGCCTTGCAGCACTTGAAATCATTAACGGTAA
The DNA here is from genome assembly GCA_043727235.1 of Bacteroidota bacterium. Taxonomy (GTDB): domain Bacteria; phylum Bacteroidota; class Bacteroidia; order Chitinophagales; family BACL12; genus UBA7236. The sequence goes on along the minus strand of JAYSYX010000416.1, from coordinate 6,962 downwards.
AAGGACTCAGTGATATTGTAATTTCAGAAAATCAGTCTATTGCGCTTATTCCTGAGGCGGAAAGTAAGACGGTGTTGGTTTTTCTTATAAACGACATTTCGGAGTTCCTGAACATTAAAGAAACTTTAAATACAAATCAGATTCTTTCAACAGTTGATCTAATAATTGAGGAGTATGGTTACATGAAGCCCGAAGACTTTAAACTTTGCTTTAACCAAGCTAAAAAAGGATATTACGGGCAGGTCTACAACCGCATCGACGGGCAAGTGATCCTGTCATGGTTAAAAGAATACGCTATCGAAAGGGTAGAATATTTTGAAAACCACAACACCCGGAAAGCGCAAAATCAAAACGATACAAGGGGATTAAAAACAGAAAGTATGCACTCACTTTATGACAAGTATGTCGAAAGATCGGCAAAAGAGGAAGCTGATTTAAAGGTAAAAAAAGAACTCGAAGCGGAGTTAAGAAAACAGGCTATTGAAAAATGGAAGGCGGATTACAACGTTGCATTACCCGAACCAACGGAGCATCAGCACATGGAATATATTTCAAAATACCCTTTAAACGAAGAATACATTAACCATTTTATAAAAATCAATTCACACTAAAACTAACACCATGACAAAAACAGACCAAATATTGCAGGTATGCAAAAGGGAAATTTGCCAAAAATATTTATATACCGATTGGCATAAACTACTAAATAGCGCTAATAATCAATTCTTATTTATAGACGAATTGTTAGAACTTTACGCTCAACGAATGAGTGAATTATTTGCAGAGTGGATAAGAGAGAATTATTTTTTAAATGATAATGAAAAATGGTGTTTATACAAATACGAAGGGAGAACAGACCCAAAAGAAATTAATTACACCACCTCCGAACTTTACACCCTATTTATCGAACAATTAAACAAATAGATATAACATGAAAGAAGTTACAATATATCAATTTCAGTTAGAGGTTATACTCGAAGCATTAAGGATTACTTCAAATATCCATCATTCAAGTGAAGGCAAAACAAGTCACGACAGGCAAGTAAGACAGGCTTACAAGTATGCTGAAAATGCTTTGAATGGAGAAAAAGACGAACCCGTAAAATATATTTAAAACCCAATAAACGAATTATGACAGAAGAAACTAAAATACAGCAAGAGGCGGAGGAATTGTATCCTGAGCCATTCGACAACGATATCAATACTCGGAATATGGAAATTTCCAATGAAGCAGCAAGAGCATTGCAACGAGCTTACACAAGAGGAGCCTCAACCAGAATCCCTCTGTTAGCCGAAATAGAACGGCTGAAAATGGAAAATGAAAAGCTGAAATCAGAATTGAAGCAGCACTTACCAGAAAAATGTATTCGGGATTGGGGCGAAGTTAAGTTTTGCCCGATTAGACAGGGAGAAGGTGGAAAGTGTAAGCATTGTATTTAAAACTCCCCGAACCGCCGAAATGAGTAATCCCGAACATGTGGAAAAAATAGTTCCACGTGAAACCACTTAAAGCAAATTTTGCTATCTTTGGGTAACATATGGAATCCACCACAATCCTAAAATATAAAAACAAACCCTCCACCACACTTAAAAAATCCGCGCAATCAGCATTTAATGCATGGATAAGAAAAAGGGACGAGGGCAAGGGTTGCATCAGTTGCGGGAGTCAAAATGACATTCAGGGAGGGCATTTCTATTCAGCAGGGCATTATTCAAATTTGAGATTTCACGAAGATAATGTCCATAGCCAGTGCATGAGGTGCAATTACTTTTTAAGCGGGAACCTGAATGAATACCGGAAGAACCTTGAAAATAAAATAGGTATCGAAAAACTGTTAAACTTGGACCATCTTTCCAGGAACCGCCAAATAAATCACAACGACCGATTTCTTTACATCGAAATACTTGAAAAATACCGACCAAGGAAAAAACAACGGAATATAAAAACCAATGTTCAGATATGCTAAACGATAAACAAGAAAGGTTTTGCCGTGAATATGTTATCGACCTGAACGCAACCCAAGCAGCGAAAAGGGCAGGGTATAGCGAAAAAACAGCAGGTCAGCAAGGGGAGCAACACTTGAAAAAACTTGAAATCCAAAACAGAATCAAAAAACTTCAATCAGGCATTTCAGAACGCCTCGAAATTACGGCTGACATGGTCACTAGAGAACTTTGGACATTAGCAACGTATAGTATTCAAGATTTGGTAGAGGATTCGGGAGAGGTCATTAATATTAAAAATGCAGACAGGGATATTTTAAAGCCCGTGACAGGTTTTAAGGTAACAAAAAAAATAATTCACTTTGAAGGAGGGTGCGAAGAAAGAATAACAACAGATGTAAAACTCGCCGACAAAATCTCAGCCATCGAAAAAGTTGGTAAGCACATCGGATATTTTGAAAAAGACAATAAACAAAAACAACCCGTTGTAAACTTAGGCAACCTTTCCGATTCCGACCTAGAAAAACTTTCCGAAATAAAAGATAAACTTGACTGAGGTATTAGACATACCGAAAATTGAAATCTACAAAGAACTGTGGAAGCGAAGGAATTTTAAAAGATTCGCAACCCGTGACGGGAAAACGCATTTAAAGCAGATACAAGCCCTCGAATTACTTACCGACACTACTACATCAGAATTTGCATACGGAGGCGCAGCGGGAGGTGCAAAAAGTTGGACAGGCGCTACGTGGTTGGCAATGATGTGCCTCTGTTACCCCGACACCCGTTGGTTCATTGGAAGGGAGGAGCTAAAGCGATTAAGGGAATCTACACTGATCACTTTTTTCAAAGTTGCGAAACGTTACCAAATAACAGGATGGAAATATAACGGGCAGGATCACTTTATACAATTTGAAAATGGATCTAGAATAGACCTGCTCGAATTAAAATATTTACCAAGTGACCCGCTTTACGAAAGATATGGATCAACGGAATATACCGGCGGTTGGATTGAAGAAGGCGGAGAGGTTAATTTCGGCGCCTACGACACTTTAAAATCAAGGATAGGGAGGCAACGGAATGAAGAATACGGGATACTGGCCAAGATATTTCTAACGCTCAACCCTAAAAAGAACTGGGTTTATGATTACTTCTGGAAGTTGTTTAAGGAAAACAGGCTCCCGATTGATCGTAAATTTTTACAAGCCCTGGCACACGACAATCCATTTAATGATTCAGGTTATTTGAAACAATTACAAGGACTAACAGGTATTGTAAGGCGTGAAAGATTGTTAGAGGGCAACTTCGATTATGATGACGATCCATTAAAAATGATGGAATACGACAAAATCCTTGAACTATTCACTAACTCCTTCATAAAACCAACAACTGATAAATATTTGATCGGGGATATCGCTTATGAAGGTTCAGACTTATTTGTGATTGGTTACTGGGAGGGATTAGTGTTAAAAGAAATAACCGCGATTGAAAAATGCGATGAACTCCATATAGCCCCTGTATTCAACGAACTAAGGATGAAGCATAAAGTGCCACAAGGTAATGTGCTTTATGATGCTGATGGGTTAAAGAAGTTCGTTCAGCTATCAGCGAGGTCAGGGTATCTTCAGGGCGCAAAGCAATTTCACAACGGCGCAAAGCCTTTGAATGATGAAAATTATTATAACTTAAAAAGTCAGTGCTATTTCAAAGCTGCTGAACTGATTAATAATAATTTTATCTACATCGAAGAAAAAAAGTATCGAGATCAAATCATAAAAGAATGTGAACAGATAAAAAAAATTGAAGGGATGGACGAGGGAAAATTAAGAGTTGAGAAAAAAGCTGACCTGAAGATAAGATTAGGACATTCGCCCGATTTTTTTGACATGATAGCAATGAGATGTTTTTTTGAATTGAAACCGAACTATATCAGAAGTGCCGGCGGTTCAAGACGTGGTTATTGAAATGATAATCGGAGCGCTGACAGTATTGCATTAATGATAATTAAAACCAATATCTTTAACAAAACTATAAATTATGGACGTATTTGATGTATTTATCGGAATTTCAGCCTTTGTTTTAATCTGTGTAGTTTTCACACCCGCAAAATCCAAAGATGATAACAGTAAAAATTGATAAAAAATATAACATCCCCACCTCATGGAATGACATAACCTGTGGTAAGTTCCGTGATTGGTTGCTACTGGATACCGAGGGCGAAGAAATAGAGGTATATTTTCGGAGGCTGTCATTCATGTCAGGAGTTCCGGTAGAAGTATTGGAGCGATGCGATACGGCAACGATTGAAATAATATCCACAGCCGTTAATTTTATGTTTCATGTCGAACTTTTGGAAGCCTTTAATATCTATGACAAAGAATATGACAGCATAGAAGTAGGTAAGATGCCTGCAAAGACAATTCTGCAAGTGCAGGGTGCGCTCGGCAAGGCAAAGAAACTAAAACCTGATGACGGGGTAATAACCTACCTTATTGCAGGGAATGAGATAGTTGAGGCTTATACCGGCCGAGATATTAAAGATGAACCGATAACCATGTGGTATGGACTGATGTGTTTTTTTTTGAGCAAATCAATAGCTTTTTCTCTAAATACAGCATTCTCAATGCTCACGAAAGTTCAGGAGATGAGTTAGAGGCAGGTGTGGAAGCCTTGCAAGATTTCCCTCCATACATACAAGTTTGTAAACCATTGATGGAAAGATTTGGGCAACCGGTAGAGTATTTTTTGATCGAATGGGACTCCGATACACTGTTTATGTTTTTATGTCATGACTTCGTTGAGAGTCAAATACGTGAAAATCTTAAAAAAATACAGGAGGAAAATTCCCTATTTGATAAAAAATAAACCATATCTTTGAATTAAATACAATGGCACTACCTTCAGAAACCATACGAGCGATTATCCAAACGGCCGTCGACGCACAAAGTATGAAGTTCTATTTTGGAACGGAGGCCGATGCTTTCCTTGCCAAATTGGAAACAAGTGCTGAATTGGAAGGGGATGGATTTTGTCTGATGGTGGACTCCACAGATAAAATAAAGAAGTTAGCCGAGGACTGGCAACTGATACCGGTTAGATTATCACTACAACGCCAAACTAAGATGGGAGCGGTTCTACTGTCAACTCAGGAACAAGGCTCCGATACGGCACGGCAAGACCTAAGAACCGATATGTATAATGAATGGATAAACATTCTCACCTACATCCGGGCAAATAATTTTAACATTGATATTCAAGATGACTGGACTTATAACTTTCTACCCTTTGGCGAAAATGTAACTGAGGGCGTTATGGTGGACTTTAATATGTTAATAAATGGCTACTGTTGACTTTACTAAGCGATTCGATATAAAGCTATTGCTTGACAAATTCGCGAAGGAGTCAATCTTAGATGTTAAAAATACCTACCTGACAAAGTTAGTCGGCAACTACCAACGCTCCCCACTCAGGGCAACTGATAAGTTTGGACGTTCACTCACCTATTTTATCGGAGATAATAAGTTAGAAATCTATACAAGTGTTGATTATGTGGACAGCATGATAAAGGGTGACAGTCCGGCAGACGCACAAAGGCAACCATTATCACAACTTTACAAAGCTCTGATAGATTGGGCAACGGCAAAACCCGTTCAAATAAAAGGATTAATATCTGACTTCGCATGGGTATCGGCAAAAAAGATTCAGCGCGAAGGAACTTCAATTTACCAGCGATATGGTAAAAAAGGCAAGGAAACAGGACTTGTAAGCGATACATTTAACGAGGAAAGTATAGGGTTACTTATGGCTGACCTGTCTATAGGAATTGAGGAATATTTAGTTAAAGAATTTAAAGCAATGGTTTATGATAGCTAAGACATGGGCATATTATTGGAATGCAGCTTACGACCCTAACGGAGTTATACTCGAATTTGAATACGAAAGTAAAAACATGACCGCATCTGCTGATAATGGAGGTAATGCAAGATTAACCGTTGGCATTGGGTATTCAGAAAATTCAAGTCAGGCTCCCGTTGTTGGGGATTATCTTATCATAAAGGACACGGCAAATGATTATGTAGGCAGATGGGAGGTATTAACCGTTCATTCAGCCACCTCATGGACTATTGATAAAGCATATACCGGAGGCGCCGTGGTCGGAGTCGCTCTTTATTTTGAGCGCCGACCTGTGGTTGAATTGTATAAAGGGTATAACACCGGAGAAGAATATGCAACTGAATTACCTTTAACATTAGTAGCTTCATTCACGCCTCGAAACACGCCAAACAATGATATTTCAATAAACCTTGCAAAGTATTTACAGGATATTTTTACGCTCACAAACCCGATTGCAACGCCTTCAACAGACTTCACATTGTTTAACCGGTTCCGATTAAAATACGATGGATCTCTTTCAACAAATATTTACCACGTTGTAAATTCTGCGATAAGTTCGGAGGATTTAAACGAGTTGTATGTGGATACGGGACGATGGCTTACTGCTGACAATCCGCCGTTTGTTATGCAATGCGGAAATGGAGTGCTGACAAAAATAACCGATGCAGAGGTAATAAATGTTGTAGGTGATCTTTTAACAATTATAACTACGCCGTAATGCCATACCCACTACTACCTGCCACTAAAAGATTTATCATAACAACCGGAACCACGCAAACGCATTTTGTGTATTACGGTTCCAATACCATAGCGATACCTGTAGCTCCAACAGGGGTAACTTATACCGATGCTAACCCATCGGCGGGATGGTTGCGTATTCAGGTAAACGGTTCAACAGCTTCAACATCGGGCGCTCATGCTTTTACAGCCTTTAATCTTTATATCACAGTCGTAGCACTTGCAAGTTCCGTTACCTCAGTTACGCATTGTTGCGATAGTCATTCAATACCGATAACATGGATTAATCAAATCGGAGGCTGGGAGAGTTGGGCGTTCAGAAAAAAAAGAACATTCACGATTGAGATCGGCGACCAGGCAGCACAAACATTCGTGACAGGATTAAC
>JAYSYX010000415.1:0-19058 GCA_043727235.1 Bacteroidota bacterium | reverse complement strand
ATAATGATTTATAACGAAAAAGGACAAATAATTAATTGTAACTATTCAGTTGAAAATAATAATTGTAAAATTGAAACCGGTAATTTATCCGCAGGATTAAAGTAAAATACTATTTTCCATGGTTTTCAACAAAATTTATTCACAATGTTATTAATTGCTCGTTAATTATTTCCGTCTTGAGCAGTGTGAATATTATATAATTTCATCTTATTATACAATGTTTTTCTATCTACATTTAATAATCTGGCCGCCTGCGATTTATTGTATTTTACCTTTTTAAGTGTTTCGGAAATTACTTTGTGTTCCGCTTCAAAGGCTGCAGATTTTAAGTTATTCAATTCCGGCATGATTGGCGACGATTCAGATTGATTGAAATTAAATTTATCTGCATGAACAACTTCTAATGGCAAACTTCCCTGGTCAATGTATTTTCCATCAGATAATAACGCACATCGCCTTATAACGTTATTAAGTTCCCGTAAATTTCCTGGCCAACCATAACTTAAAAATACCTCTTCCACATCTTTATGAAATCCAACGATCTTCTTTCCTAACTCCGTATTTGCTTTTCCTAAGAAATATTCCGCAAATAAAAGAATGTCAATATTTCTATCCCTGAGATTAGGCATTACGATTGTAAATTCATTAAACCTATGATAGAGATCCTCTCTGAATTTCCCTGCACGAATACATTCAGTTAAACTTTCATTGGAAGCAACGATTAATCTTACATCAAGATCAATATCCTTTATACCGCCAATTCTTTTCATCTTTTTCTCTTGAATTACGCGAAGTAACATTACCTGTACCTCATAACTTAAATTAGCCACTTCATCCAATAAAAGCGTACCTCCGTTGGCTATTTCAAAACTTCCAACCTTACTGAAAACGGCTCCGGTAAATGCCCCTTTCTCGTGTCCAAATAATTCGCTTCCTGCGAGTTCTTTTGACAAGGCCCCGCAATCAACGGCAACAAAAGGATTTTTACTTCTATTACTTTTTTCATGTATCCTTCGCGCAGCAGATTCTTTTCCGGTGCCTGTTTCTCCATAAATAATTACACAATAATTAGTCGGCCCTACCATATCAATTTGTTTGTATACGGCAACTGCCTCGTTGCTTTTTCCCTCAATAAACATTTCGTCGAAAACAACTGCATTTCCATTCGCTTTTTCAAAAGTTGAAACAGGATCATTTGCCGATTTTTCCGAAAAATTTTCTACAGCCTGATATTTTGCGATAGCTTTTTTCACATTAATAAGTATTTCTTCCGGCAAAAGTGGTTTTGTTACATAATTAAATGCTCCGGCTTGAATTACTTCCACTGCAATTCTTACATCTGAATATCCTGTAATTATGATAACCTGGGTTTTTTCATTTATTCTTTTGGCAGCAGCAAGCACTTCCCTGCCATCCATATCACCTAATCTAAAATCACAAAGCACCACGGCAAAACTTTCCTCTTCCAATATTTTGATGCCTAAACTACCGGTGCTGACTGATTTTACCTCAAATCCCTTCTTTGACAAAAAGCGTGATAATAAAGAACAGGTATCGAGATCATCGTCAATTATTAATATTTTTTCCATCTTAAAGTTTTTGTGTGTTATTCAATATTTCCGTGACAATATCTGATATTTGTTGATGTGTAAATGGTTTGCTGATAAAATAATTAACTCCAAGATCAAAAGCTTTCGCTCTATCACTTGTAGTATCATATGCACTAATCATAACAATAACGCAGGAGTTATTAGTTCTTTTAAAGTCAAATATATGATCTAACCCATTCCCATCCGGAAGGTTCATGTCTAAAAAAATGATTTCCGGTTCCGAATAGTTGTAAATTTCCAATCCTGTTCCAATGGTATACGCGAATTCTACATTTAGGTTCATTTTAATCAAAAGCTTTCTTAGCAATAAACAAATATCAGGTTCATCATCAATAATCAGGACATTATTTATGAATGGGGCTGGTTTTTGTATTTTATACTCTTGTGTATACGTTTCCCTTTCCATAATACTTGCTTTGCCCACGATCAATTTTCATATTACTCAGGACGCAATAATAATTCCAAAAGGAAAAGAAAGCAGAGAGCTAGTGTTTGCTAACAAAATTAGCGAAAAATTAGTTGTCGAGGGGTGTATTTTTATCATTTGAGGAAATAATTCCCCAAATATGCGTTTATTTGTTACCCAAAGTTGAGGGTAACAGGTGTCTTTACTATGGTATTACTATTGCAAAAAGTTTCCAGATGTCAATAAAAGCCAGCACTTTCAGAAGGGTTCCGCAACCCATGTCAAACATCCGCATTGGAATTATAATTGCGACTTTGGTTTTAATTACATGTTCCATTCTAACATTTTTAACCTTTACAAATTCTATAGTTGAATCAGATCTTGCCAAACACAATCGGGCAGTGGAAAGCTCACTTGAAAAGGTGTTTGCCTCTGCAAAAGAAGGAGAAACAGCATTAAGAGGGTATTTATTAAGCTCGGATCCGAAATTTTTAGATCCCTATTTAGGTGTAAAAGCAAATTTAACTGCCAACATGCAGCAATTAGAAGGTCTTATTAAAGACAATCCGGAACAGGTTTCAAAATTTACAGAATTAAGTCAACTTATTTACAATCGATTTAACTCTCTGGACTCTGTTATAAATTTATTTCAGAATAATTTACTTCCCGCCGACAATCAATTTTTGTTTTTGACCGAGGGAAGAAATTTGATGACAAATATTGAACAGATAGTCACCAAGATCAGAAATACAGAAAATGCCCTTTATCTTTCAAATAAATATTCAAGCAACTATGCTCAAAAAGCAAGAACGGCGATAACAATTTTTTCAGGTTCCTCTTTAATTATCATAATTTTCACTTTTTATCTTCTATATAAAAATCAAAACGACATTGCAGATCGGGAGATGAAATATAGAAGAATTTTTGAATTAAGTCCTGACATTATCTACCAGCTTGACAAAAATCTTAAAATATCAGAGATCAATTCCGCGATATCAAAACAACTTGGTTACGAGTCAGCAAGGTTGATCAATTCCAATTTAGGTGATCTGATACAGGTTGAAAAAAATACCAAGTTTATTGAAAAAAGTATTAAACATGGTTTATCTATCTCTAATATGGAAATCGTGTTAAAACATATGGATGGCAGATCAGTAAGCTTTCTTCTCAATTTATACGCCGATAATTCTACCAAATCATTTCAGGGATCATTAATAAATATTACGGAACGCATTAGAATTGAACGCGAAAAAAATGCTCTTGAAAAATTTGCCGGAATAGGTAAAATAGCTCGGATCATTGCGCATGAAGTGAGAAACCCATTAACAAATATAAATTTATCGGTTGACTCACTAAAAAACAATACAGATCCGACCGATAGTGAAGATTTTCTTGCAATTATAGAAAACAATAGTAAAAGGATAAATAATCTCATTACCGAATTACTTTATACTACAAAAGTTAATATTGAGAATGCAAAACCTATATCAATAAACAGTTTATTAGATCAATCATTGGAAATGGCCAAAGATCGAATTAAATTGAAAGGGATAAAAGTCATCAAAAGCTATGGCGATATTTCGAGCTCCCTTGTTGGTGATGATCAGCAATTACAAATGGCCTTTCTCAATATAATTATAAATGCCATTGAAGCAATGAATGGACCTGATAATTTTTTAAAGTTGGAGACGGAAAAAAAGGACGATAAATGTGTAATCACAATATCCGATAACGGAAAAGGTATTAAGAAAGAAGATCTAGAAAACATTTTTGAACCATTTTATAGCACCAAAAAAAATGGCACCGGTCTCGGTTTGGCAACTACTCAAATCATTATATTATTACATTTGGGAACAATAGAGGTTAAAAGCGTTCAAGAAGAAGGGACTCAATTTATAGTTTCATTTAACACTATTTGATTTACATAAAATATTTGCCTCTTTATAGGAAGAGAACAATTAATATTCCAATTAGAGGAATAATTTCTACAAAATGTACAAGTTTTATACCGCGAACACACACGTTTAACCGAGGAAACTAAACCTAACATTCACGCAAACCCGCTCCTCTCAACGGCTGACAGCATTTAGTTAATAGCTATTTGTATAGCATGTATTTTGTATTTATAAGGAAAAAGAGTTGCTATTGTTTAAATGCACTTTTTTTAAATATACAAAATTAATAACCTTATTAAAAAATACAATATGCAGGAATATTATGAATTAACAAATGCAAATGGAAATACCAGTTTCTATTATGTATCTAATCCTACCAAACAAATGTCAATTGCCGTTCAGGATTTGTTGATGCATGAATGTTTGAGCACACAAGTAATGGAGCTTTATATGAATCACATTAACCTGAAAAATTATTTGCTCTCCCTTACAAATAAATTAGAAAATAAGGTGTTGGTGGAAATTATCGAGGAGTTTCTGCAGGAAATGAATCCCATATTGTTTGAATTAAAGGTCAACCTTTCTGCACAAGACCTTGAAAATAATGAACTTTTAGAAAAAACAAAGGAACTTCGGAAAAGCTGGAAAAAGGATCTTCATTTTGCCAGGTCTACGCAAATCATGACAGGATATTTATTAAATTTTTCTGGCCAAGTGGAAAATTTAACAAGAAAAATGGATCATACTGGACTTTTACAATTACTTGAAAGGTTAAATAATAAAACATTACACTTCCATGAGACCATTAATCAGATATCACTTCATTTAATCAATCATAAATTTATTCACAATTAAAAAAAACATTATGCAAAAAGATAACGGAAAATTAATCGATGCGCTGAACAATCTGATCGTTATAAATAATGATCGTTTTGAGGGTTATACAACCGCTGCAAAAGAAAGTAAAGATGCTGAGTTAGACAAGCTTTTTTTCGCCAGTGCAAATAGAAGTAAAGGATATGTAGGCAAACTTTCACAATACGTACGAGAATTAGGTGGTGAACCCAGTGAGGGAACAAAAAATACCGGCAAACTTTTCAGAGTATGGATGGATGTTAAAGCTGCAATTACAACAAACGACAGACTGGCTATATTATCAAGTTGCGAATTTGGAGAAGATGAAGCTTTAAAAGAATATGCTTCCATTAGAGAAGACGCTGATCTTAACCTGCTTCCGGATTATATATCAACAATTCAATTTCAGGAAACAGAAATCAGACAAGATCACGACAGGATCAAACAATTACGCGATCTGGAAAAAAGTGCGAAGACAGTTTAGTCATTTCATATTTGCAATCACAAAAAAATCAAGTAATATATATGTAATGAAAAGCGTCTTATGACGCTTTTCTTTCTTTTAATCACTTTAAAAATTTATGCTATGAAATCATTTGGAATCATATTAATAGTTATTGGATTAATAATGATATTTATTAACCAGGTTGATTTTACCCGCAAAGAAAAGGTTGTAGACCTCGGAAGTGTGGAGATCAATAAAAAGGAAACGGAACGTATACAATGGCCGATATATGCCGGTGCAATAGTTACAATTGCCGGCGTAGTTGTATTGGCTCTCGGAAAAAAGAAAGCAAGCTGAAACCTTTAATTAATATTAAAAACTGGTAATATGAATAATCATTCAGAAATGACTACCCTTACGCATATTTTAGAGAAATTGCGTGTTAAACGATTCGACAACGAATTTCTTATGACTCCGTCAGGATTTGATGCCGGAAAAGGAAAAGCGTATCAACCCGAAGAATTGAAAATAATCAAAACATATAGATTTGAGGGCGACTCGAATCCGGACGACAGTTGCGTATTATATGTTATAGAAGCAAACGATGGATTAATAGGATATACAATGGATGCTTATGGTGTATATAGTAATCATGAAGATGATGGTTATGATGAATTTGTGACCAAAATACCGGTAGAAAATCGGGAGGAACAAATAATTTTTTCGTAATGTTAAATAATTCAAAAGTTCTTGTACAAATCTTTTGCTATAATCAATTAAAATATAAACAGCGGATGATAAGTCAGCCGCTGTCTATATTTTATTGCAATATAAAAAACATTAAAAAATACCACTTTCTTCGTGTTTCTCTTGTTTTTCAGAAAACATTCCTTTTACTGAACTAACATGTTCGTCTAAATTTTTAGAAACGATATATTTTGTTGCCTGGCCAAGACCATAACCAATTAGAGATCTGATCAACATTTTTTTCCCCCGCTTTAGAATCAACCCGCCGGCTACCAGCGGAATAGCGACTTTAACTGCGGTATTTAAAAACGTTTTAGGCTCATCGCTTTCTTCCTCTTTTGCACCCATACCCAACATATCTTTAAATTTTGACACCACACTAAATACACGGGTTACAGATTTTACCTTATCAGATATTTCTTTATAATGTTCCTTTAATTCTATTTCAACCCCATACATTTTTGCACGAAGCCTTGATCTCTCCAACTGAAGATCTTCAAGATTATTAATAATGGATTTATTTTCAGTCATCGTCGTTGTTAAAGTCCTTTATAAACATATTTGTCAGTCCGGGTTTTACATTCTTTTTACTTATCAATTTAAATATTAAAGCTGTAATTACAAAAAATCCACCTACTACTATAAAACCTAAACCTATATTATCGAAAATATCACCTAACCAATATGCAGCTCCAATAGAAATAAAAACAAAAAAAAGTAAAACAAATATCACAACAGCACCGGCAGAAATAAAATTAGCCAGTGCTGCTGCAATTTTTTCAGTAATATTCAGACGAACCACCTGCATACGCAAATTCAAATATTCCTTCGCATCATCCGTCAGGTCGCGTAAATCAATTTTTGATTCATCTAATTTATCACTGTTCATAACTGTTTTACGGTTTGTTTAACATCATGATTTAGTTTATTTGCATCACCGTGAGTTCTGTCTATAAAATCCAGAACCTTTTGTTTTCCTTCCTCTTTCATGTCCTTAAGGGCATACATGATCTTGTCTTTCATTGTAGCACTTTTGTCTTTTAACTCAGAACCTCTTTGTTTCAATTCAGCAAATTCATTCATCAATCTTTCCTGAATTTCATCACTTACATTATTTAAGGCACTACCAATTTTTTTTCTGAGTTTGTCATTGCGTTCAGATGCGAACCAATACCCTAATGCCACCCCGGCACCTACTCCGGCTAATAATGCTAAAACTGTTTTTCCGTTGCTCATAATCGTTTGTTTTTGAAATTAATAATTAAAACCTGTTTCTTTTATATATAATTTTCAAATATCAAACCAGCCTTATATCAAGGCTGAAAGTATTGATATCACAGGAATTCAAAGATTCTACACTTAGGGATCTTCAAAAATTTGTGGAAAATTTTCCCTAATACATCCAGAATTTGTGGAAATTACCTCCGATTTTTTTCAGGCACATTAAATATTGCATCCAAAGCAGATATCGTTGGTATAGAGATTGCCATTTCTAGCCCAAAACTCCAAATATGATAAAAAACTACTTACTTCTGGGTTCTTTGTTTTTAATGGTAAATTCTACAGCATTCAGTCAATATGTCACCTTTGGTCGTGCATTTAGTTTTGGACATGCGTTTATTACTGAAAAAGATGTACAACATAAATTCTTCTTTAGCCTGACAGGTGGACTATCCATCACTTATGCAAAACAAGAAAATTATGGTTTTGCTGCTGACTTGGTTTACTCTTCTGAGGGTAGTAAAACAGTGCAAAATCTGGGTGGAGTAAATACTGAAAATAAAATTAAGTTATCCTATATACGGGTACCTCTTAAAGCAGTTTATTTTTTGGGAGATTATGGGGATATTTTGCGGCCAAAAATTATTGCAGGACCTTCCTTTGCTTTTTTAGTAGGTGCTGACTCCAATAAGGAAAACTCTTATGATGCCTTTAAAAAAGTAGATGCCGGTGTGCATATTGGAGTTGGAGCTAACAAATTAATATGCGACAGGATATGGTTGAATACTGATATCACGTACACACAGGGTTTAATTGATATAACTCAGGAAAATGGAGGAGGAGGAAGTAATTTAAATGGAAATATTCGAATGAACATCAGTTTACTTCTTGGGACCAATAGAGATTGACCTATTTTATACACAATGTGTGGAAATATTTCCACACAGCAAAGTTCCCAATATGAGTGTCAACGTTGATTAGATTAAATTGGTATACGTAAATCAGTTACTTATTCAGTTGGTACATTTATGGAGGCAAGCTTATGACAAATTATTAATTAACCTAAAATTTTAAATTTATGTTACGATATGCAGTAATATTTTTCATCGTTGCTATTATAGCAGGTGTTTTTGGATTTGGTGGTATTGCAGAAGGTGCTTCTGATATTGCCAGAATTTTATTCTATATTTTTATAGTGCTGTTTATTATAAGTTTGATCGGAGGTTATAGTTTCGGCAAAAAAGGGTAATACCTGATATGAGATTCAAATTCGCATTTATTTTATTGTTAGCTGTTATGATGAGTTGCAGTAATAAAAATGCCAAACCTCAAAAAGAGGAAAACTTCATTGATTCTGTTATGGAAAAAGAGGGACAAAAAGTAAAGGATGTAAATGAAGGTATTAAAGATGGATTTGACGAATCGACAAAAGAATTATAGGGAAAACAAACCAATTGTTAACCGATTTCTATAAAAACAAAAAACTGTTTCCACTACGAAACAGTTTTTTTGTTTTACAAACTCCTTGAATTATTTTTCTGATTTCTTCTTTTCTTTTTTATCCTTTTTATCAAATATTTTCTCTATAAATCCCTTTTCTTCAACTTCAGCTTCCTTCACAGTATTAATATTGATAGTATGTTCCAATGAAGGATATAATGCTTCAACAAAGGCATTACGTAAAGTTTCACCTATAATGCTCCAAACATTTACAGCAGGATCTTTTAGTTCACCTTCAAACTGAATTTCAGTGGCAATCTGATCCTCCGACCTGTTTTTAAATATCCACCCACCAAAGCCAATAACACTTTCAAGCAGTTTTTGCCCTAGAGGATCCTCCTTCTCAGCCTTCCATTCAACAACGTCAAGATCCTTTATTATGGGTTTAGTATACCCTATTATTTTACCCTCCTTTGCTGCTGCTTCTGTGTAAACTCCAAAGGTCCCTTTTTGCACATCGAACTTACCATACGCTTTTAAAAAATCATTCACTTCAACAAGATTTAACCCTATCATTTCTGCATTCATATCAAAGGTTGGAGTTTTGTTTAATGCATCTAATTTCATATTCATTTTAGCTTTACCACCGTAAATCTCTGCACTGCCGGTAACAGTAGATGGAAGTAAATTAGTTGAATCAGTTACATTGGAAAGATTCTCCGCAAGAATATAAATATTTGTTGTAAATACATCAACTTTTGGCGAACTATGGTAATCCAAATAGTGAATTTCCCCATTAAATATTTCAAATCTGTTGAGTTCTAAAGGCATTAATTCATTTACAATATCCTGCCACTCTTTATCAATATTAGTTTGCGAGGTTTCTTCTGTAGGCCCTTTTACGAAATTGAGAATCGGGCGATCCACTTCTATCTCCCCTACCAAACCACCCTTAAATAAAGCTTTCCATTCAATGGAAAGATCTATCACTTCTGCCGTAAAAAACGGAACGGGAATTTTACCTCCTGTTTTCTCCAGTTTAATATCTTTTATTTTATAGGACCCTACAATAAGTGCCAGATCAATATCGATTACTCGCCCCGTATATCCTTCAAGATTAGCCAATTTATCATTAACTACCCTTAATACAATATACGGCAATAATATCCTGATCACGATCAGAAGCACTAATATTACCAGTAAGATTTTTTTTATCCGAAGTCTTTTTCTCCCTTTGGATTTTGAAGCACTTGTTTCCATTGGCTTATTTTTTGAATTCATATTAAAATATTATAATTAATATAAAAGGTTAAAAATACCATGCCATCAAAAAAACAATACTTAAAAAATACTTGGGAAGTTTTAGTTGCAACCCTCAAAGGATTCAAACAGGACAAGGTTCTGAAATTAAGCGCATCACTTGCTTATTACACTGTGTTTGCTCTACCGGCTTTGGCTCTTGTGTTGATCTCCGTGACAGGAATATTTTTTGGAGAGGATGCGATGTCGGGTGTAATTTATAAGGAACTGGACGGCTTGATCGGAAAAAATGCAGCCATCCAAATTCAGGAAGCAATTAAGAATTCTTATTTATCAGGAACTACTGTTGCAGGAACCATTTTAGGTATCCTTACTTTATTATTAAGTGCTACCGGAATTTTCGGAGAAATTCAGGATAGTATTAACAGAATTTGGGGTTTGCAGGCTAAACCTAAAAGGGGAATCCTCAAATTATTGCTCAACAGGATATTGTCTTTTTCTCTGATATTAAGTTTAGGGTTCGCCATGTTAGTGTCGTTGATCATCAATGGAGTATTAGCTGCCCTAAAAGAAAAGCTTCAAGTTGAATTTCCGGGACTCAATGTTAATTTATTATTATTTGTTGATTATGCAATTCAGTTAATTACAATTACTTTATTGTTTGCCATCATTTTTAAAATGTTGCCTGATGCTAAAATTAAATGGCGTGATGTATCCATTGGTGCATTGGTAACTACTTTTCTTTTTTTAATAGGCAAGGGTATTTTAGGTTATTTTATCGCAAGAAATGCATCCATAGAAGCATACGGTGCTGCAGGATCTATAATACTTATTTTATTATGGGCATATTATTCCTCAGCAATTCTTTATCTGGGGGCTGAATTTACACAAGTTTACGCAAAAAAATTCGGTAGCAACATTCAGCCTAATAGATATGCGGTATGGGTAGAGACACAGACTGTGGAGGTTGCAGAACCTACAGTTGATAAAGGCAGTACAGTTAAATAATTTGGAACAATTATTTCAACAAATTCAATATTGAATTTTTAAACAATTAAATCAATTTGTTATGAATAATTTACTTTATATTATAGCTGTAATACTAATCATTGGATGGGTATTAGGCTTTTTTGTGTTCGCAGCTTCAGGACTAATTCACGTTTTACTTGTAATCGCCGTAATTGCCATAGTATTGCGATTGATCCAAGGAAAGCCTGTAGCGTAAATATCTAAACAATTCGTTTATTCTCCAACTAATATCTGTAATCAAAAGAAAGATTGTAGGGCTTATTGCTCATACATATCCCTAGATGCAGAATGAAGTTGATATTGGAATTTATTAAATTCTTTTAGTAATTATTTGGGCTCTACTAGGTCAAGTGTATGTTAAATCCCTTATTAATAATAACTGGTTTAGACTTAAATAATATTATAAAGAAGTTGAAAGTGTCATCGACAATACTTTTTCCGCAACGAGTTGCTGTGTGTTGTTAAAAAATCGATATGCCACGTCTAATTGTATATCGCGATATCGAATACCCGCGCCTGCTGTGAAATATTTTCTTGGTCCCTTTAAGGGACTCTCGTAAAAATATCCGGCTCGTACAAAAACAAGATCGTTGTAAATATATTCCATTCCCGGAGAAAAAGTAATTTCTTTCAGTTCTTCATTTAAACCCCCGGGAGCATCATTAAAAGAATTTAGCATACCTTTTATAATATTTTGGTCGCTGTAATAAATAGTAGGAACCAATAATTTATTCATGTCAATTGTGATAGTAAAATCATTAAGATTGTTTATTTCCGTGGAAAGTGCAATACCGATCCCAAAATTGGAAGGTATGAATTGTTCATAAACGGAAGATGTATAAGTTATTTTATTACCCAGATTTGATAAATTTAAACCAAAAGTAAATACAGCAGGTTTTTGATTAAAGGTTATGCTGTTTTTATAAAATAAAGAGACGTCGCCTGCAAATACAGAAGCAGGTGCCATTTCCAATCCGTTTACGATCATTCCCTCTAATATTTTTGAGTAGATATATTTTAAAGTAAGTCCTCCGGAAAGATTTTCTGATAATTTCCGAGAATAGTGAAGATCAAGGGAGTATTCATACGAGCCGACAGTTTGCAAACCATTATTGGTAGCATAGGTTGAATTTCCCAGATCATTATAACGCAAACCTGCTGACATTGCATCCTTTGCACTGAAATGGGTATACGCCGACATACTTAACAATCTGTTCCCACTATTTTTGTAATTCAATGCAACACCGGCGGAATCTTCCATAAAATTAATTGCGGATCCATTTAAAAAAATTGCATTTGAATTTAACTGAGCTATTCCTGCATCACCCATTCCACTAATTTTACCGTCAGGGATGGCGCGTAAAAATGGTAAAGCTGTATAAATTGGATGTACGTAATTATTTACAAACGTCTGAGTAAATCCGCAACTAATGCAAATAAAACTAAAAATAATCATTAAAAAAGACCTTACTCCCATTACGTTAATATTAATCAGGCTGAATTATTTCATCAGATTTGATTTTTCGTGATCTGAAAAATTTCTGTTCACGCCAATTCATTTTGTTGTGGATCAAATAATGAATAATTCTTTTTTCCACCATGTGATGCAATGGAAGTAATCCACACATTAGCAATATTTTGATGCCCAGAATTTTCCATGGTTCTCCGTGTGTAAGATGATGTATCCATGTATCAAATAATAAAATCAGAAATTCAAAAAAGAAAATAAAACAAACAAATCCAACCATTTGAATCATAGTAGGCGAAACCTTAAATCCCCCCAATATCAATAGCAATAAAAATGCGGATGCAATTATGATGGTAATTGCAGTATATTGAATATTATTACGTCTTCTTGTTTCTGATTTCGACTTTTCAATACGCTGATCACGAAGCACTTCTTCGTTTTCAATTTCAATTAGTTGCAATTCCTCTTTTTGAACCATGTTGCTGAGACTATCTGCAATACTTCTGTTGGTTTGACTGTATTTATAAGCATTTAAGTAATCGCCCTGGGATAGATAATTCTTTTCCAGTTCGTTTGTAGCATCTAACATAAATTCATAATAGGACAAAGAAGATGCAACTGCAAAAGCTTTTTGGAATTGTTCATTTGCTTTTTCAGCCAACCCGCAGCGCTCAAGAAAAGCACCATAACGAAGGTAAAAACTGGATCTCCTCAATTTATCCTTCGAAATGTCAATGCGATATGCTGCCATCTCATAAAATTTCATTGCAGAATCAATTTCCCCATCGTGTTCTCTGAAAAATGCTTCCAGCCTATAATAGGTTGTTGTGTCATTTTGTTTAATATACTCTAGTTCCTCAGGGTAATTATTGTGAAACAAAGTATATAATTGTGAAAAATCGTTTTGTTTTATCAAGTGAGAGCGAAAAATAGCAATACCGTTTCGTTTGAGTTTTGGAAGCTTATTTCTTTTTGCAAAATCTATGATCTTATACAATTGTTTTTCGTTAAGGGTTCGGTTATTAAAAGCAATAACCTCCAGGTCACATTTTAAAGTCATAATTCTTAGTGAATCCTGATTTGTTGCATTTTCAGCAATATCTAATTCTTTAAGTTTGTATTGAATTGATTTGTCGTAAGCTTTTATCAGATTATAAAATTTTGATAAATTATTGTAACAATCCATTTTCAAAACAACATCTTGAATAGATTCGGCAATGGTTAGCGCATCAAGAAAATTTCGAATAGCTTCAACGTTGTTATTCATTTTTTGTTGAATATCACCTACCACAAGATGTGTTTTTGCAGTCATCAATTGATCTTTTAATTGAATTGCGGTAGTAAGCGCCTGATAGGAAAAATCTCGCGCCTGTTCCATATTAAAGATGAGGAGATATCCTTTTGCCAATGCAATTTTACATTTCCAGATATCCGCAGGATACCGTAACTGACTACCAAAGTTTTCCAATTTGTCAATTATTTCACTTACGGATTTACTATAACTATAATCATCCATTACAAGTAAATAATTAGCGTAAGCTTCCAGCAGAAGAATATTATCGTAAGAAAGTTCGGCAATTTCAATTCCAACTTTCAACAAACTATCTGCAGCAATATAGTTAGCTTCCCAATCCACATAATAAGCAGCAAGTTCACCTAAAACCGAAATTGTTTCTTTACCCTTGCTGGCATTTTCAAGTTTTTTTTCTAAAGAGAGTTTATTAATTGCAGGTAAGGAGTAATGTTCCTGAACATTAAATATTTTGCCTTGAGCATCATTGCCCGCAGTTAGTGGAATTATATTGATAAATACCAGACCAATAAAGACCTGTAAATTAAATCGTACAGTCATATATGAGGTGATTCTTGTGCTGTGTTCAAAACTAAGTCTGTGTTAATGAAAGATTGTTATCTTTAGCCGGTAAACAAATTATTGAAACAAATAACTTCACAAATTTACGTTTTTATGGAAATTACACAAAAGATCAAGTGGTACAAGAAGGTGACCATCCTTTTAACTATCAGCACAATTGTTCCAACTGCATTATTGATGATGTCACTTTCACCCGCAGGTTCCGACAAATCACGGCCTGTATCTCAATCGGAAGCCAGAGCCAATATCAGTAATTACAGAAACAGCGCTGCTGGTGTTGAATCGGGCCTTAATGGATTAAGGATAGAATCAGGTCAATTGGAAGCCATGAACAATGTTGCTAAATCGAGTCCCAATACTTCAGCATATCGGTTGTATTATGGGCAGGATTCTGTAGGCACTGCCGTTTCTATCGTTGTTGGCATCACCGACGATGGTCAGGACAACACAGAAACCATTTACACTACTGGCCGAAATGGATCAAATCTTTGTCCTCCGGTTTGTGATGCGAACAGTCCTTTAACAAATTGATCAGAAGGATCTCTGATCATAATATTCATTTGTTTATTTGCACTCCAAGGCAGGTGATTTTCATACTGTATTGCAGTGCAAATAAATGAATGGAAATAATATCATCTCTGAAAGATCATACATTTAATTAAGATGTGTTTTGTTTTATGAATTTATTTGTCGCAAACAAATTTGAGCTTCGGGATTATTTATTTGCTAATATTTATTTACTGGTAATTGTTTTTACTCTCCTGTCTGTAGTTTTATATTTTATTGTTTTCAAACGGTTATTTTCGTTTTTATTCTCTTCAACAAGTGTATTTAACAAAATAAATTATATACTTCCGGCATTCATAGTTTTACCTGTAGTACTAACAGTTCCGCTACTTGGTACATTTGGCGAAGAATATGGTTATGCTGATAATGCTCCTCAAATATTTGCAAGTGATGATTCCTCATTATATGTTCTAAGCTCTATGAACCATAGTGGGCGCAATAATTATACCTCATACAGGCTTCATTTTATTGATAGAAACAGCGGCAATGAATATGAACGAAGTTTATTGCCCCGGGATTTTCATAAACGGAACTGGAAATTGATAGATAATATTTTATGGATAGATAACCCGAGATATAAAAGAGTGGATGGAATTAATTTATCGGATGGGAAAAATCGAACTATAGATGTTGAACTTATAACTAGTATGGTTAATCAAACTAGTATTAAAGGAATATCTTCATTTCAGGTTGATTTTGCAGGAAATAGAATAAAAGTGATCCGGAATGATGGTTCTGATACCATACTTGATCCATTCACAAACAACAATAAATCTGAAATGATATTTCATTTGGGAGTTGATAAAACAATAATAAATTTTCCATCCGATTTTCAGTTTAAATTAAAAGGTGAAATTCAAAAAAACATATTCCTAAATGACAGTGCCGTTTTAGTAGAAAAATATTGGATAGACGGATTAATACTTGCCAATTTACCCGATAATAAACTTTTTGTTTTATTTGGGTATGATGATATGAATCGCGATAAGTTTACTTTGGAATGTTATAATTATGCACTAGATCAACAATGGGTGCTTCCCTTTGTTGAATTTCCTGAGAGGGAGGTGAGTGACTTTTACCAGGATGGCGATAAACTGTATCTAATAGTTTATAGGACCTTGGTGGCGATTGATATTGTTCGAGGAGCAATTCTTTATTACTGTTTGCCATTTTAACTATATTCTATATTAATTTTTGCATATTTTTAACCCCCAACTACAATTAGTATTAATACAATATAAAAGGCGAACTAGCAATACCCTCAGCAGTTTGAAGCTGAAGAGAATATAAACCACGTGAAAGATCACTTACATCAATTGATAAATTATTTTGAATTACACTGATATCAAAACCTTGTATAATTTGACCTATGGAATTAACTAAAATTAAATTCGAATTTGAATTTACGGGACCATTAAACGATAAGTTTACTATATTTTTAGCAGGATTGGGAAATATTAAAAGGGTGTATTGATTATTATGATCATACACACTTAATCCTTCATCAATTTCACCATTGCAATTATCATCTTTATTATTCGAGACTTCAGATGCACCAGGATAAATATTTGGGTCCAAATCGTCACAGTCAGTGCTATCAGAAATAAATCCTATTGGAGTGAAACAGTTTAAGGAGTCATTGAATGCATTTCCAAAATTATCCATGTCATAATCTCGGTACCATGTAATAAAAGAAGCATCTTCATCAATAAATATATTGCAGTTATCGTCAATAGAATTGCAAATATCAATTGCATCGGGATAAATTCCTTCATCGGCATCATTACAATCGGTATTATTATCAATATAGCCAACAGGCATATTACAACTTATTGAATCAACAAATGAATTCCCATAACCATCACTGTCTGCATCGGCATAATAAATATTGAATATTAGGTCTTCATCAATTATTGCATCACAATCATCATCCAACGAATTACATATTTCAATTGCAGTGGGATGAATTGAAAAAATTTCATCGTTACAGTCAGTATTATCGGAAATAAATCCAACGGGAACAAAACAATTTGATGTATCCACTTCCGGATTGCCATACCCGTCACCATCGTTATCAGCATAATAAATTAAGAAGGTTGCATCTTCATCTATCATTCCATCACAATTATTGTCAATGGCATCGCAGAAATCTAAAACAGTGGGATTAATTAATGCGTTTAAATCGTTGCAATCGTAATTATTTAATACATAACCAGCTACCACAGAACAACTTAAGGAGTCATTATCGGGATCTCCGAAACCATCAGAATCAAGATCTGCGTAATAAAAAACAATTATAGCATCCTCATCAATTAATAAATCACAATCATCATCAATTAGATTACAGATATCTGATACTCCGGGTTTAATTAATGGATCTTCATCATTGCAATCGGAACTATAAATACTAAATCCATCCGGTAAAAAACAACTTATGGAATCCGAATCAATATCACCATATCCATCGGAATCGTTATCGGCATAATAAATTATATAGGTTGCATCTTCATCAATTAAGCCATCGCAATCATCATCAATAAAATTACAGATATCAAATGCACCCGGATAAATTAAAGGGTCTGAATCATTACAATCTCCGTTTGGTCCCGCATAACCAGGTGGTAATACACAAGAAGAAATACTATCACCATCACCACCAACTCCATCACCATCTGCATCAGCATAAAACATTTTATTATCACACTCTATTTTTATCATCCAATAATCCCCGCTCCACGAATCCTCTGTTTTTTCACCTGAAATAGGGGAACTTGACCCACCTGAAACAAAATATCCACCATCATCTGTCTGACCGGTTGACCAGGAATAGTCATAATAATCACCCCCTATTCCCTTTTGCCATGTTTCATTATTGTTGAAATCGAGTTTAATGATCCAATAATCATTTTGGCCCCAGTTAGATATTGTTTTATTTCCGGAAATACCTGACCATGAATATCCGGTTATAAGATGACCGCCATCAATTGTTGGTGTCATTGACCATGGATAATCATATCCATTTCCACCGAACGAATTTTGCCAAATTATATTACCAATTCCATCAAGATCCAACAACCAATAATCTGCAAGTCCAAAACTTCCGGTCGTTTTATTTCCAGAAATTCCTGATGCTGACCAACCAACAACAAAAATTTTATTTTGAACAGTGTAGAAACAAGTTAAAATATCATCACCCGAACCACCATAACATTTTTGCCATATTATATCGCCATAATAATCCAATTTTATTAACCAGTAATCCCTTGATCCAAAACTGGCTATTGTTTTATTTCCTGAAATACCAGAAGCTGATGAAGCTCCTATCAGGATATCACCATCAAACATAATTTGCAAGTCATTTATTAAATCATCTCCAGCCCCCCCTAAACTTTTTTGCCACTCAATATTTCCAAATTCATCTAATTTTACTATCCAGCCATCACCATGACTTGCACCACCATAAAATAGTTCTGTTTTATTTCCTGAAACAGGAGACTTAGAATTTCCAGCAACAATACAACCACCATCATAGGTCAATTCAAGCGAGGAAAGAAATTCATCCTGACTTCCGCCTATCGTTTTTTGCCAAATAATATTTCCGGTAGAGTCCAGTTTTATTACCCAAAAATCACCAAAGGTAGAGCCTCCAAAACTAGGTTCAGTTTTATCTCCACTAATACCTGAATTTGACCAGGCACCTACAAAGTAATTTCCATCTGCAGTTTGTCGTATTTGATGTGCTGCTTCATCTCCTGAACCTCCTATCGTATTTTGCCATAAAATTTCGCCAATGGAATTAGTACATACAATCCAACAATCACCATAAACCGGACCTCCTAAATACCCTTCGGTTTTGTCACCACCAATTCCGGATGATGAAACTCCCGCATGAATAAATCCGCCATCAGAGGTTTGTAATGTGCTAATAATTTCATCAAAACCGGTGGCATTATACGTTTCTTGCCAATTGATATCCGGAGCCTGAGCGGTTGAATATTGATGAATAAAAATTACGAAAAAAATACAAATTGAAATTTTCAAAAAATTCTGGGTGTAGGTGATTTTCATAGAGAATTATTTTGGTGGGCCAGATTTTACCGTTGATATAAAAGACTAAGGTATGAAAAAAGAGTGGATTTGGAGTTGTAAGAAATAAAATATATTGCTGTCGAATTAATTTATTTTTTCTGTTTTTTTAATGGTAATAATTCATTTCACCCAACGGTTTATAGATAATCATTT
>JAYSYX010000414.1:0-6730 GCA_043727235.1 Bacteroidota bacterium | reverse complement strand
AAACAGGTGTTTTAATAAAATAAATTTTCAGAAATGGCTTATCGTCAATTTGAAAATAAATAAACTTCCGAATAAACACATCGTTGATCGTTATTTGGATACTGTAAAAGATCTGGGAGTTATTAACGACGGAAAAGGTTTAGATCATTTTATTCCCGAAAAAGATAACATAGATCTAGCATCTCTTCCGTCGGCCTTTAAAAACAAATACTTTGCATTTATAATTGGAGCTAAACATTTTACCAAAAAGTTACCGGTTGAGAAAGCCATAAAACTTTGCACTCAATTATCAGCACCAATTATTTTGATCGGAGGAAAGGATGACGCAGA
Organism: Bacteroidota bacterium; assembly: GCA_043727235.1. Classification (GTDB taxonomy): domain Bacteria; phylum Bacteroidota; class Bacteroidia; order Chitinophagales; family BACL12; genus UBA7236. The sequence goes on along the minus strand of JAYSYX010000414.1, from coordinate 6,400 downwards.
AGCAGGAGAAAAAATTGCAGCCAGCAACCCCGAAAATATTTTTAACAGCTGCGGAAAATTTAATATAAATCAGTCAGCCTCACTTATTCAACAATCAGCATTTGTTATTACACACGACACCGGTATGATGCATATAGCTGCAGCTCTAAAAAAAGACATAATTTCTATTTGGGGAAACACCATTCCAGAATTTGGAATGTATCCTTATTTTGGCAAAAATGATCTGATGAAACAACGCTATGAACAAAAAATTCTGGAAGTAACTTCACTTTCCTGTCGCCCATGTTCAAAAATAGGTTTTGATGTTTGCCCAAAAGGACATTTCAACTGTATGTATCATATAGACCTTAGCAGTCTTAAAAACCTGTGAAACAGCTTAACAGTGCAATACCCGATAAGTGGTATTTTCATTGATTATACTTAAATTTGCACTCTAACTTTGTAAGCTCATGAACGAACCTGCCTTGCTGAACATTTCACCAATTGACGGAAGATACCAATCAAAGGTGTCTGAATTATCTGACTATTTTTCGGAGTACGCACTGATCAAATTCAGAATTTATGTAGAGATAGAATATTTTATCGCGCTTACTGAATTACCCATTGCACAATTAAAAGATTTCGACAGCGACAACAGAGGTAAATTAAGAAAGATTTATAAAAAATTTAATATTGAAGAATGCAAACTTATAAAAGATTATGAACAAAAAATTAATCATGATGTAAAAGCCGTAGAATATTATTTAAAAGATAAATTTGAAGATCTTGGTTTTGGCAAATGGAAAGAATTTATTCATTTTGGACTAACATCACAAGATATCAATAATACTGCAATTCCCATTTCATTTCGCGATTTCCTGATTGATGTATATGCACCTCTTTTAGAAGAACTGATAAATACCCTGAGTGAATTGGCAATTGCCTGGACCAAAATTCCAATGCTAGCAAGAACGCATGGACAACCTGCATCGCCAACAATGCTTGGAAAAGAGGTTAGGGTATTTATTGAAAGATTGGGCAAACAAAGAAATGTTTTTAATTCAATTCCCTTCAGTGCAAAATTTGGCGGAGCAACCGGAAATTTTAATGCACATTTTGTTGCCTATCCGGATATCGACTGGATTTTATTTGCAGATGAATTTGTTTCTGCCCGATTAGGTTTAGAGAGATGCAGATACACAACACAGGTTGAACATTATGATAATTTAGCTGCAGCATTCGACGGATTAAAAAGAATAAATACTATTTTAATAGATATGTGCCGCGATTTTTGGACCTATATATCCATGGATTATTTTAAACAGAAAATAAATAAGGATGAAGTGGGGAGTTCTGCAATGCCGCATAAAGTAAATCCGATCGATTTTGAAAATGCTGAAGGGAATCTTGGAATTGCAAATGCAATATTTGAACATTTATCTGCAAAATTACCCATCTCCCGATTACAACGAGACCTGACAGACTCTACTGTATTAAGAAATATTGGAGTTCCTATTGCACATTCTGTTATTGCATTTAAATCCATATTAAAGGGATTAAAAAAGATGCAAGTGAATGAACCTAAAATTCATGAGGATCTCGACAATAATTGGGCAGTAATTTCTGAGGCAATACAAACTATCCTGCGCCGTGAAGGTTATCCGCAACCCTACGAAGCACTTAAAGATTTAACCCGCAATGGTGAAAAGATAACAAAGGAAACCATACTTATCTTTATTAATAACCTCGATGTAACGGAAGACATTAAAGAACAATTAAGAGGAATAAGTCCTTTCAACTACACAGGTATGCGTTATTTCTGAGGAGCGGGACGCGGCACACGGGACATGGGTATCGGGACACGGGTATCGGGATATGAGTATCAAGTATCGGGAAAACAAATAATGGATTTTTTCTAAATTTCGAAAAGTACTTATAATTATAATATTTCATGTCAGATAAAAAACTGATCGAAAATATCGACTATTATATCAATAAAGAAGGGCTTCTGGTTTTTACAGCAAAATATTTATTGGAAAGAGGTTATTGTTGCACAAGCGGATGTTTACATTGCCCTTTTGGGACTCGAAATGGGGACCCAGGAAATAGGACTTAAGACCTGGAAAAGAAAATCGAAAGCCCTTTGGCGGAATGTAAACTGGCTGGTTAATTACAAATTATCAATTGTCAATTATCAATTATCAATTAAACCGTATCGCTTTAATCGGTTGTATTTTCGCAACCAGGAAGGAAGGTAAAATTAAAAATACCACTGAAATAACAAATGTTCCCGCATTAATTGCAAGCACCCATAAAATATTAATTTGTACCGGCGCAGTGGATACATAATAAGATTCTTCGGGCAATTTAATAAATCCGAATTGTTGTTGAAGAATACATAATCCCAATCCTACAATATTCCCCCACAACATTCCACGTAAAATAATATTGGATGCGTTGAGTAAAAATATTTTTCTGATGGAGGCGTTATTAGATCCCAATGCTTTTAATACACCTATCATATTAGTTCGTTCCAAAATGAGGATAAGCAAGGAAGTGACCATATTAATTAAGGCCACCAACACCATTAATGTTAAAATTATCCATTCATTTACCTTCTGAAGATTCAACCAATCAAAAACACTTGGAATTATCTGTTGAATGGTCTGCACATCCCAAAATGGATCCGCTTTTTTATCTACGATCTTTTCGATATCCTCAATTTTATCAGTATCATCCACAAAAACTTCATATCCACCAATTTGATCAGCCTGCCAATTATTTAATCGCTGAATATGGCGAATATCTATTAGCACAAATAATTTATCAAATTCCTCGAGACCTGTATTGTAAATTCCTTCAATTTTTAATTTACGGTACATTTGTTCATAATCTCCATTTGGCTTTTGGTCGATGATATGAATTAGTACACTATCCCCGATCGCAAAATTCAGGCGGTCGGCCGTTGATCTAGAAATTACCATTCCTCTCGAAACAAGTGAATCGGTAAGCGTAATTCCCTTACCATCCCATATATATTTTTCAAATTGTTCCCAATTAAAATCTTCACCAATACCCTTTAAAATAATGCCCTCAATATCGGTCTTTGTTCTGATTATAGCGGCCTTTCTTGCATAAACCTGCGTACCGGAAACACCCGGAATCTTTTCCAATTCATCCACAAATTCCTGTTTGAGTGGAATAGGTTCATCGTCGAATGAATTGCGCAGACTCTGTTTTGCAATATTTACATGTCCCCAAAATCCATACACTTTATCAGAAATAGTTGAACGAAAGCCATTGACCAATGAAGTGGATATAATCATTACTGCAAGACTCAAAGCAATTGCCACACGAGCTATCCCAATGATCAATCGGGAAAAGGAACGTTCCTTATTATGTAAAATTCGTTTAGTGACAAAAAATTCAAACCACATCAGCAATTACTTTATAACTTTGGCGTTAGTTTTGAAATATACCTATACATGAATGTACTTTTTTCTTCCATACTCTGTTTACTTCTCACAAACGCCTGTAAAAATAGGGAATCTGCAATTGAATTAAATTTAGTAAACACAGAAAATTTGGTTCCTAATGATACGAGCACTCTATATGCAACCGATATTCTTACGGGAGCCGATCAAACTGAACTTTGGTTTCCATTAATAAAAGGAAAATATATTTCCTGTGTTGTAAATCAAACTTCGGTAATAGGAAAAACGCATCTTGTTGATTCCATATTGGCAACGGGTGTAAATGTGGTCAATATTTTTGCACCTGAACACGGTTTCAGAGGAACGGAGGATGCCGGAGCCACAATATTAAATTCAAAGGATACAAAAACAGGTTTACAGGTGATTTCTCTATATGGAGCAAATAAAAAACCACAATGGAATGATATTGCCGATGCTGAAATAATTATTTTTGATATTCAGGATGTTGGAGCCAGGTTTTATACCTATATCTCTACTTTACATTATGTAATGGAAGCCTGTGCCGAAAATAAAAAACAACTCATCATATTGGATCGTCCTAATCCAAATGGATTTTATGTGGATGGTCCGGTTTTACAAAATGAATTTTCTTCTTTTGTAGGTATGCATCCTGTTCCCATAGTACACGGAATGACCATTGGTGAATATGCACAAATGATCAACGGTGAAAAATGGCTTGCGAATGGTGCTCAATGCGATATTATTGTGATCCCATGCAAAAATTACGATCACAAAAAATATTACGAAGTAAAAATTCCGCCATCACCGAATTTAAAATCGATGAAGGCGATTTATTTATATCCCGCTCTATGCTTGTTGGAAGGGACAAATGTGAGTGTAGGAAGAGGCACTGATAATCCATTTGAACTTTTCGGGTCACCATACTTAGAGAAGTATTCTAAAAACAATATCACCTTTACTCCAATAACAAAACCCGGTGCAAAAACTCCTCCTTTTATGAATCAAAAATGTTTTGGATTTAGTTATTCAGATATTGACATCAATTTTATCAGAAATGCAAATATAAATAGTGGATTTAAATTGGCCGACCTTGTTGCTATTTATGAAACATTTTCAGATAAAGATAAATTTTTCCTTCCCAACAACTTCTTCAATAAATTGGCCGGTAATGATGAACTCATGCAACAAATAAAAGCAGGGCTCACAGATGCAGAAATTCGCTTGAGTTATCAGGAAGATCTTAATGAATTTAAGCAGATAAGAAAAAAATATTTACTTTATCCCGATTTCGAATAAATGCAACATAATCTGAATATAATATACATGGGCACTCCCGAATTTGCCGTTCCGGGACTAAAAATATTGCTTGAAAACGGATTTAACATTGTTGCAGTGGTAACGGCGCCGGACAAACCTTCCGGAAGAGGTTTGCATTTGCAACAATCGCAGGTAAAACAATTTGCGCTTAAAAATAATATCCCTGTTTTACAACCGGAAAAATTAAAAAATGCAGAATTTATTACTGCTCTCAAATCATATAACGCCGACCTTCAAGTAGTTGTCGCCTTCAGAATGTTGCCCGAAATTGTTTGGAATATGCCGAGGTTAGGAACATTGAATTTACACGCTTCCCTCCTCCCCGATTATCGCGGCGCAGCTCCTATAAATCACGTTATTATTAACGGTGAAAAGATCACAGGAGCAACAACTTTCTTTTTAAAACATGAAATTGATACAGGGGATATATTATTCTCTGAAAAAATAGATATTGATGAAAATGATGATGCGGGTACTTTGCATGATAAATTAATGAATCTAGGTGCAGAATTAATATTAAAAACACTAACCGCAATTGAGGAAGGGAATTATACCACTACAGCTCAATCAACTTCCTCCCAAAAAATTGCCCCGAAAATATTTAAAGAAAACTGCTTGATCAATTGGGCCGATTCCTCTGAAAATATTCGAAATTTTATTCGGGGCTTGTCACCATATCCCGGAGCATATACCAATGTAAATAATAAATCGATAAAAATATTCAGGGCGGAAAAAGAAATAGCCTCGCATGATGAAACTCCCGGAAAATTAATTACCGATAATAGATCCTATGTAAAATTTGCAACTACAGACGGATATATCGATATAAAAGAATTGCAATCCGAAGGAAAAAAACGCATGACAACCCCCGAATTCCTCCGCGGCAATAATTTACTTTTGGCCTGATCAGGTTTGGCCGGGAAGTCAGCAAGAACGGGAAGTAAGCGGGAAGTAATTTTTGTTGGAATAATGGTTTAATTTTCTATTGAATATTTTTTTCGGCATTGAAACCCGAAGTCTGCACGAAGAAATTTATGGAAATTAAATCTTCCATATTTTTCAATTTACACTAATGCACCAATTAGAAATTAAAATAATATTATACGACAAGGCCTTCCTATGTCCCTCTCCAATGTCCTATGTCAAGTCCTGTGTCCTATGTCCTGCGTCCTACTTCAAAACCACCTTATCTTCCTAAAAACCATATACAATATCACAGAAACCAAGACGGCAAGAAACATAATAATATAAAATCCATTCGTATTCTGGTCGAAGGGTAAGGTAATAAAATTCATTCCGAAGAAACTTGCGATAAGTGTTGGAACCATTAATATGATGGTGATGGATGTCAATCGTTTCATCACGGAGTTCAGATTATTGGAAATAATGGATCCGAAGGCATCCATGGTTCCGTTTAAGATATTGGTATAAACGGTTGCCATTTCGAGGGCCTGACTGCTGTCGATAATTATATCACTGAGGTAATCATTTTTTTCCTCATCGTTTTTAATTCCGAGAAAATTAGTGCGCTGAATTTTCATCATCAGCAATTCGTTGGCGCGCAGATCCGTTACGAAATAAACCAATGATTTTTGAATATTCAATAATTTGGCAAGCTCCGTATTTCTGCTCGAGTGCATCAACTCTTT
>JAYSYX010000413.1:0-2676 GCA_043727235.1 Bacteroidota bacterium | reverse complement strand
CAATATTAAATGGTGCTTATCCTAATTAATATAATTGTGCAAGATCTTTTATACCAAACATTCTGTTACAAGTATAACCCTCCGCATATTTAAATCCGCTGCTTCTGCCCATTTCGCGTGCACGGCTTTCTATCATTTCAAAAAATATTTTCGATGCAATATAAGTTTCCGGTTCGTTTGAATTCGGATCGTAAAATTGTGATCGATGTGCTTTTATGCTTTCCATGCGTTGTTCCCATACATCGGAAATATCAATTACAATATCTGGATTAATATATCGGTCTTGAATATATTGTAAAATCATTTTTGTTCGCCATGGCTTTTGTGAAGTTCCTTTTTCTTCGGTTTCAATTTTTACAAGCCCTGATAAAAAAACAGAATCCTCAATTAATTTACATGCACGACCATGATCAGGATGTCGGTCTTCTGTTGCATTACATAAAATATATTCAGGTTGATATTTTCGTATAACAGAAATTACTTTTAATTGTGTTTCCCGATCATTGCGAAAAAAACCATCTTCCAGATTTAAATTTTCACGTATGGATGCTCCAATTATTTTTCGTGCATCTTCCCCTTCCTGATCTCTGATATCGGCTGTTCCTCTGGAACCTAATTCTCCTCTGGTGAGGTCAATTATTCCGGCGGAATTCCCTTTTGATATTTGGCTTATCAGCGTACCACTGCAACTTAATTCCACATCATCGGGGTGTGCCCCGAAGGCTAGTATGTTCAGTTTCATGTAACAAAGTTACAGGAACTTATTAAAGTTTTGGAAGCTGTATTTTGTGATCTGTATGTATGGGTTTAACCGACAACGCCTTTTCAATAGCTCGTGTTATTTTCCTGTTTGTAGGATGACGGTAAGTGAAAAAATAATCTATCACTTTTCCATCTCTGCCAATTAAATATTTATAGAAATTCCAATAGGGTGAAGATTTTATTTTTCCATTCTGTTTTTTATCTGCGAAGAATTGAAATATTGGATGAGCATGTTCCCCTTTTATATTGCCCTTTTCCATAATTGGAAAAGTAACTCCGTAATTAACTGAACAAAATTCATCAATTGCTTTTCCTTCCAAGGGTTCCTGCGAAAATTGATCAGTGGGAAAACCAATTATTTGTAACCCATCATTTTTATAGCGTTGGTAAATATCTTCCAATTCGCCTAATTGTGGTGTATGTCCACAACCCGATGCCGTATTTACAATAAGCAAAACTTTGTCTTTAAATTGATCGAATAAAATTTCCTTACCAGCCGAATTACGCGCCGTAAAACCATAGATCGTTTTTTCCATTATTTATTAATAACGCGAAGGAATTATAAATGTTCAGAATTGATATCTTTTTCTATTCAATACCGGTTTCTGTTAAAAATCTTTCTGCATCCAAAGCAGCCATACAACCCGTTCCGGCAGCGGTAACAGCCTGTCGGTAATGTTTATCCTGTACATCTCCTGCAGCAAAAACTCCTGCTATATTTGTTTTTGTAGATCCATTTTTTGTGACGATATATTTTTGAGCATCCATATCAATTACACCCTCAAAAATAGAAGTATTCGGCTGATGCCCGATAGCAACAAAAAATCCGGTGATAGGAATTTCTAAAGTTTCATTGGTGATAGTATTTTTTATTTTCACTCCGGTTACCACGCCATCTCCAATTACTTCTAATGTTTCAGAATTCCAATACACTTTAATATGCGGTGTATTTAAAACACGCTCCTGCATAATTTTACTGGCTCGAAAATGATCTTTTCTAACGATCATATGAACTGTAGTACAAAGTTTAGCAAGATAAAGCGCTTCCTCACATGCCGTATCTCCCGCTCCAACCAATGCCACTTCCTGATTGCGAAAGAAAAATCCATCACAAACAGCACATGCACTTACTCCGTTCCCATTCAATCTTTTTTCCGATTCCAATCCTAACCATTTTGCTGATGCCCCTGTGCAAATAATAACAGTATAGGCTTGTATTGCAGTGCCATCATCAAAATAAACTGTTTTTACAATTCCGGTGAGATCAACTTTAGTAGCAATTCCAAATCGCACATCAGTTCCAAAACGTTCTGCCTGTTTTTTCAGGTCTTCCATCATTTCCGGACCTAAAATACCATCGGGATAGCCAGGGAAATTTTCTACATCCGTAGTTTGCATCAATTGTCCACCCGGTTCAATACCGGTGTACATCACAGGTTTTAAATTTGCACGTGAAGCATAAATTGCTGCAGTATATCCTGCCGGCCCCGACCCGATAATTAAACACTTAACTCTTTCCATAACTGTAATTGGTAAACAAAAATTAGAGCAACAAAGTTAATCAACACTATATTAAGTTTTAGTAAGTTGCCATAGGAATTGCAGTCTTTTTGGATTTTTTTTCCGTGAAACGTGAGGCGTGAATCGTGAGTTTAGTTCTTGGTAAGTTGTTTGATTTTTCTCCAACTAAAAATCTTAGTAAAAATGTAACAAATAAAGGCAAGCCTTTATTTGAGGATTAAAGATTCGAGGCTGTTCGGATCCACAAATCTCACTTATCCGAATACAATTTGGATTTGTTAAGTATTTCATTCGGAGGTGTAATCCCCATCCCAACGACGACGCAATCTAACTACTAAATACTATATACTAAATACTTTGAACCAGCTCAATTGTAGCCAAAGTACTTCAAAC
>JAYSYX010000412.1:0-19105 GCA_043727235.1 Bacteroidota bacterium | reverse complement strand
AAAGCCTCACTGGGGAATATTGAGGCTTTCGCTCTTAGCGAAGGTCTCAATAAAGGTATAGACCTTAAATAAATACTCCCTTAGCGTGCAATTTTTTTTGGGATAATAAGAGTTGGGTCAAAGTTTTTTTGAAATAAAAAAATGTCCAAACCGGAGCTCTCCGCTTTGGACTAGTATAAAATTAATAAATTAACAAACTAACAAACTACCAAATGCTTTAATACGGTTTGTTCTTTTTTGGAGCTTCTTCGGTTTGTTTAAAATCTTCTTCTTTAACAGCGTCTTTTTTACCTAAATAGGTCCAAACAATTGCTTTCGAATATTTATCGAAAACTTTATTCAGATCGGTAAGTTTCGCTTCATTTACTTCGGAAGTAATTTTATCCAGTTGTTCCCAACCTCCGCTTAATTCGGCGGCTCCTAAAGCATCAGCCTGATTTCCGGTTGTTTCAAGTGTTAAATAATATCCGGTTAAAAATTCCTGTTTTTTATCGGTTAATTCCGCCTCAGTAAATCCTTCTTTTTTTATTTTATTTAATTCGTCGGTCATTACCTGCATACTTTGTTTTGGATCAAGTGTGCTGATATAAATTACCCCATAAGGATTCGATATTGCGGAGTTAGCAAAAAATGCTGCTGGTGCATAAGATAAACTTCTTTTTGTGCGCAATTCGGTAAAATAACGATCTCCCAAAATGGAAATAGCAATGCGATAAGAAATTCCTTCTTCTGTATTCGCAATAGGTGCACTCATAACACCGCGGATATAATTTGTAGCAATATCTCTGTCTTCTACAAATTGTTTTGGCTGAGTTATTAATACTCTGTTTTCTGAAGATGCAGCAACTCCATATGGTAAAGCAGCTAATGTTGATTTAATTTTTTCCGTTAGATCGGCTTCACTTATGTTACCAACCACCACTAAAAAAATTCTTTTTTTGCCAATAGTTCTTTTGTAATAATTAGAAACATCTTCACGTGTAATTGTTTCTAAGGTTTCCGGAGTTCCTTCGGGAGATTTTGCGTAATCTTTTCCCTCAAAAGCAACCTGACGCGATAATAGGGCTAAATAACTATCGGGATCAGCCATCGATTGTTTTGCATTGGCAATTAATTGCTCTTTTAAAATTGTAAATTCATTTTCAGAAAAAGCAGGATTTAAAACGGCATCACTGAATAATTTCCAGGAGTCATCCCAGAACATTTTTATGCATGTCATGCTCAATGTTCCGTAATCGAGATTAGTGGATGCACCAAATGAAGTTCCAATTTTTTCTGCAGCTGTTTTAAATTCCAGTTTCGACATTTTTGTTGTGCCGCCATCCACCATTAAATTGAGCGTAACATTTTCAATTCCCTGTTTATCTTTTGTATAATTTCCTGTTCCGCCTTCAACAAAAAGACGAACACTTATTACATCCTTGGGAACATATTTATGTATTACTTTAATTCCCTCAACGGTAAATTCTTTGGTATCCTGTGCAATTACATTTTGTGTAAATGAAATGCTGATCAGAAGTAATATAAATAATTTAATTTTTTTCATAATAATTTTATTTAGAGTAGGTTATTATTGTTGTTTTACTTCAAATCCGATAGCTTTCAGATCAACAGATCCCTTCATTGCTGTGCTTAACAATAAACCGTTTACGTGCGGTTTGCCCTTTATGTAAGTGTTGATATAATTATTAATATCTTCACGTGTCACATTTTGCAGGTTTGCTACATAATCCGTATAATAATCAATTGTTGCAGACGCCCACCAATAGGTTACGGTATGCACAAAATTACTGGTGCTTTCTTTTCCATATGCATCATCTATTGCCAAAAGATTTTTTGCAGTTTCCAATTGTTCGTCAGTATAATAATCCGGGTTTGTCCATTGATCGATATTTTGTTGAAGAACAGCATAAGCCTCTGCAACTTTTGCCGGATTTGGAACAAGAAAAATTTGAATTGGACCGGTAAATTTTGCAGTCGAATAACTCACGCCAACCTGATATGCTAATCCAGATTCCACAAGATCTTTTTGCAGTTTGCTGGACGCCTGCGATAAAATAAAAGAAAATACGTCAGCAGCATAAGTTGATTTCATGTCTCTTCTGGTGTCCGGCCCGTGATATCCAATTAAAAAGATAGGGACTTGCGCATTTTCATTTATTGTTACAAGATTTGTAATACCCGTTAATGGTTTTATTTCCGGAACCGGCCATTTTACAAATGGATCAAATCCGGCAGGTTTCCAATCGCCAAAAATTTTCTCCATTTTGGCAAATGCTTCTTCATGTGAAACATCTCCTGCAATTACGAGCATTGCATTGTCGGGATAATAATATTTTGCCTGAATAACCCGCATTTTTTCAGGTGTGCAGGTCATAATTACATCATGTAATCCGATAGGATTTTTTCTGTAATAATTTTCTTTCCACATGGCACGATTTACATCATCCAATAAAAAGAAAACAGGATTTGATTCGTTGCGCTGAAATTCACCGTCAACAACAGGATTTTCATTTTTCATTTCCTGTTCAAGAAATAATGGATAACGGATAGCGGAATTCATAAACTGCAATCCTTCCTCCAATTTTGAATTACTGAGCGTGATATAATAATTAACGCGTTCGTTGCTGGTTGTTCCATTAAAAACAACGCCTAACTCCTGAATGCGTTTTAAAAATGCTTCCTGACTAGGAAGATCTTTATTGGCTTTAAAAAACATATGTTCGTACATATGCGATAAGCCATTAAATGCACTGTCTTCAGTATAAGAACCATTTTTTACCACAATTTCTATGGTGGCAAGTGGTACGGTTTTGTCCTCAATAACAAGTAATTCCAAACCATTGGGCAATTTCTTCATATAAAAATTGGATGGAAGTTTGTTTTGGGCTGTTGCAAGTGTACTTACTAGCAACAACAGGGGTAATAAACGGAGTATTTTTTTCATAAACATCAATTAGGTTTTAATCTGATGTAAAATTAAAATATAATGTTTAACGGTTTTTTAAGGCGGAGTTAAACTATGTTAATGAATGTGGAATATGATAATTTACTGTTATTGGGATATAAAAATTCACCGTTTTCTATTTAGCCGAATTGAATTGTTACATCTGTTGTCTCATGTATATCGCTGTTTAAAAACAAGATTCCTTTGAAGAAAAGGTCGACAGAAAGTGACACTCTTTTATTCTTTGTTATATGGTTCCAGGCTTCCTCCATTTCGGTACTCCAGTGAATATCATCGAAAACAAGAATTGAGTGATCGTGGCAGTAGGGTAGAATTTCTTCAAAATATCGGATCGTTGGTTCACGCCTATGATTTCCGTCAATAAATGCAAGGTCAATACTCTGAAGTTTTTCGAGTGCTTTGGGCAAGGTTTGTGAGAATTCTCCGGTCATTATATCAATTTGGTCAATATGTAGCCTGTCAAAATTCTGTTTTGCACAATCTGCAATTTCCGGACTTCCTTCAAGGGTGATAATTGTAGAATCACTTTTTGCCCCGGCTAGATATAAAGTGCTGATTCCCAAAGAAGTACCAAGTTCAAGTATGGTTTTTGAATTGTAATGTTCAGCCAGGTAAAAGAGTAATCGTCCAAACTTCGGGGTAATAAGCGTGTTTTTGGCAATGGTGGAGATCTTTCGGCGAGGCGTACTTCCTTTTTTGGAACCTGCACCAAAATCAACAACATTTAATTCCGTATCTATGTGTATTAATTGATTACGTAGCTCTTCAATTTCCTCAAAAATGTAATATTCGCGATCGTTTTTTAAAACATTTTCAATTAGATCGAATAAAAAGGGCGAATGGACATCATACTCAGTTTTTGCTCTCCAGCGGTATTTTAAATATTTCCAGATAATTGCAATCTTGTCCATGGGCGCTAAGATACTATTTGTAAAATATTTCGGATTTTCTTTTTTTGTGACACTCAAAGGGACCTATCTAATTGTACATGGAGTGCGAATAGATTGTTTAATAATGCAATTATGAATTCAAAGCACTCAAATTTTGGGGTTTTTGTGTAATTGAAAGTATTAGCATAAACCCAGCAAATTGGGCTCTGCAAGGCCGAATTGTGGATTCTGATTTTCAGATTATGGAAATCGTCGTATATTCGTGAATCAATTATAGAAAAGTATGAAAAAAGCATTACGAACACTAATTCTGGGCCTTTTTGCTACAGGTATGATGCAAGCGCAGGTGGGACTTCATTTAGGTTTTCAGGGCCAATACAACAGCACCTGGATACTAAACCAAAATAATTATCAACTATCGGAGATGGATTATGAATACAAATTAGGCCCGTCGGGAGGTGTTACGCTTGGATATAACTGGCATCAGAATTTTGGCGCTCAGGTGGAATTGAATTATGCTTTTATGGGTCAGGATTATTCAGATTTGGTGCGGGATTTTAGTCAGAGTTATAATCCGGATATTCCCAATCAATTGTATCCTGTGTTAACTTACCGTTATGTTGATCTAAGATATTTGCAAGTCCCGATGTTGTTTAAATATATGGAAGGAGATGCAAAGGATGCCATCAAATACCGTATTTTAGGTGGTCTTCAATTTAGCTATTTACTGAGTGCTGACCAACGTTATACTGCTGATATAAATGAAACGGATGAGCAAAAGGATATTCCGCAAATAGAAGCACCTCAAAGTTATGTCCCCGACTTTGATAATGCAGGTGGGATAACCCCTCAAATTGATTATTTCAACAGGATGGATATCGGAGTGCTTTTTGATATTGGAGTTGACATTTATGTTAACGATAAAATGTATTTTTCTCCCGGTTTGAGAGGTTCATTCGGATTTTTGGATATCAATTCTGAATCCACCCGGGAACTTGAACCAGCTAAAGGCGAAAATATTTATTCGGGTTCTCACAATGCATTTGTGGGGATTGTACTTGGAATTAATTTTATGATGCCTGACGTTAAATTAGGTGAAGATGATGATTTATGATCCGATAAAATAATAGTATATAAACCCGGAATAATATCCGGGTTTTTTTATGCCATTTGGTTCCGGAACGCATTCCACACAGGGTCTTCAGGTGGATCTGCTGTTATCGTGATCGGCTCATTTTTTACCGGATGCAGAAATTCAAGTTTTCGTGCGTGCAGATGAATGGATCCATCCTTATTCGTTCGGTCGAATCCATATTTGATATCTCCTTTTATTTGACATTTTATTGATGCAAGTTGCACGCGAATCTGATGATGTCTGCCTGTTTCGGGATCTATTTCCAATAAAAAATATCTATCGGATGAGCTGATAAGTTTATATTTCAGTATTGCGAGTTTTGATTCGGGACGTTCATCCGGATAAGCAAAACTCTTATTCATGTGTGGATTTTTAAGTAAATAATGTTTAAGAATTCCTTCCTCGGGTTCAGGTTTATTTTTTACTACAGCCCAATATGTTTTATGAAAATTTCTTTCCCGAATTATTTTCCCCATTCTTTCATTCGCCTTGCTTGTTTTTGCAAATAATAAAATCCCGCTCACCGGTCGGTCGATGCGATGAACCAATCCGGCAAAAACGTTTCCTGGTTTTTGATATTTATCCTTCAGATATTGCCTTACTATTTCTACCAGCGGAATATCCTTCGTTTTATCGCCCTGGGATATCTGTCCTGGCTTTTTATTGACCGCGATCAGATGGTTGTCTTCGTAAATTATTTGTGGTATATCCATTTTTAGGAGGGATGTGTTGATCAATATTTCATTTTTTTAATTCTTCCTGCATTTTTTTTGTAAGTCCGCGAACTACTTCTTCATAAGAATGGTCAATCATTTTTAATATCTCTTTCTGTGATATACTTCCATCGATGACCACAGTATTCCAATGATCTTTGTTCATGTGGTAACCGGGCTGAACTGCTGCGTATTTAGACCGCAATTCGGTTATTAGGTCGCGGTTACATTTTAGATTGATGCGGAATTGCTCTGAAACAAGACTGCTGAGTGCAAACATTTTACTGCTGACCTTAAATACCAGCGTGTCGTTATCAAAGGGAAATTCTTCCGTAACCCCTTTCTTCTTTAAACAATATTCGCGAAAACTTTCTATATCGAACATAGGTTGAAGTTAATTTGTTTATTCTTGAAAATTGATGATATACATTGAAAAATTGTGGTACAACAATTGAATTGTTTTACTTTTTATTTAGTTTTGAAATATAAAAGTTAAGTAAATTTCATTTTCAAACTTATGCGTTTTTTAAATATACCGATTTTTCTTTTTGTGCTGATAATGCTACTTCATTCTTGTAAAGATAATGATTCCGTTGTTGAAGCAGCGCTACCTGTAGTTGGAGCCGATTATTTTACGGGTATTGAAAATCACAGAAGGGCATTGAATGAGTTTTTTTTAAGTGCGAATTCTCCCTTATCTGATTCCATTAGAAAAGAATTTGCAGGATTAAAGTACTATGCAATAGATACTAATTTTAGGGTAATAGCTGATTTTGAAGAAATAAAGAATGGTCCTGTGTTTACGATACAAGCAACCGGAACTATTGCGGATATCTATAAAACTATGGGAAATTTGCATTTTGTTTTGGGAGGAAATAAATATTCGCTGGAAGTTTACCGAAATGAAAGTATGGAAGGAAAAGGGGAGGAGGTATTTTTCATACCTTTTTATGATCTGACAAACGGAAAAGAAACGTATGGCGGAGGGCGATATTTGGATATAGCAAAACTGGAGGACAGTAAAATAGTACTGGATTTTAATAGCGCTTATAATCCATATTGTGTTTTTAATCACGAATATTCCTGTCCTGTTCCACCACTTCAAAACAGCTTAAAAACAGAGATAAAAGCAGGAGAGAGATTATAAAAGTTTGAAATGATCTATGCAAAAATTCATACCTATATTTCCACTTAATCTGGTTGCATTTCCGGGTGAAAAATTGAATTTACATATTTTTGAGCCCAGGTATATTCAATTGATCGCAGAGTGCAATGCAGAAGGGAAAACCTTTGGAATTCCGGTGGTTAATAATAAAGAATTATTGGAATACGGTACAGAAATGCAATTGGAAAAGGTGCAAAAAGTATATGATACCGGAGAAATGGATATTGAGGTAAAAGGACTTCAGGTATTTCGAGTGCTGGAAATAATAGATGATGTGCCGGATAAATTATACTCCGGGGCAATTATTTCCATGATACATAATATTGACGATTCGCACTATAAACTTTTACAGGAATTGGAATTGTTTGCGACTGAACTTTTTGATCTGCTTGAAATAAGAGAAAATATTTTTAAACCTGATTTTACCTTTACTTCTTTTAAGCTGGCGCATTATGTAGGATTTGATTTTATTTCGGAATACGAACTGCTTCGGCATCCACAGGAAACGGCAAGACAAAAAATAATAGTGGAGCATATAAAAAAAATATTACCTGCCGTAAAACAAATAGCTGAGATAAAAATCAAAGCTAAACTAAACGGACATTATAGAATGATAAATCCACCCGAAGGTTTTTAATTACAACGCATCTACATAAAACAATAACCCCAGACTTTATCCTGTGGGAAAAAAGACATAGTCCTCAAAGGGCATTAGCCCAATAGTTGAGCGATCCGAACTTTTTTAATTACATCGCATCTAAATCCCACAATAACCCCCGGCTTTAGCCGGTGGAAAAAAAAGGCACAATTCTCACAGGGCTTTAGCCCAATTGGTGGAGCAATAATGATAGCTCAATATTTCAGTAGAAAAAAAATCAAAACTATATGGACATTATAGAAACTTATATCCACTCGAAGCTTTTTAATTACATCGCATCAACATCAACAATAACCCCTGGCTTTAGCCGGTGGGGAAAAAGGCACAATTCTCAACGGGCTTTAGCCCAAATCGTGGAGCATTAATGATAGATCAATATTTCAGTAGAAAAAAAATCAAAACTATATGGACATTCTAGAAACATATATCCACCCGTAGGTTTTTAATTTCACCGCATCAACATCCCACAATAACCCCCGGCTTTAGCAGGTGGGAAAAAAGGCACAATTCTCAACGGGCTTTAGCCCAAATCGTGGAGCATTAATGATAGATCAATATTTCAATAGAAAAAAAATCACAATCCAACCTAATAACAAGTATTACAAATCAGGACAAAGCCTCTGTCATTTCAGTTTTATAAGCGGATTAAAATCCAGAGTTAGTAAGAAAAAAAAGAGGTAAAAAAGAATGACATCATCACTCTTTTTCACCTCCTTAATTTTTAAATATTATTATATTTAAATATTATTTCATAGAAACTTGTGCAGGATAAACCGTGCGCATATTTCCTTTGTAATCATATACATCAATACTTGCTGTATTGGCAGTAACTCTTACGAATTTGGCACTTTGGCTTAAATATCCGCTCCCACTATACAATTCCACTTTCGATTTTTTTCCATCTTTCATCATTACAACTGCATAAGCATCGTTTGATGCAAGTGCTATTATTTCTGCAGATTTTAATAAACCGTAAGATTCCATTTTACCGTTACTGTTTGCAAGAAGATATACAGGTTTTTTAGTTTTGCTGTCAAGAATACAAGCAAGACCCTTTGCATCGCCATCACTCTTAAATCCTGAAAGATATCCGCGTTGTGGAGCAAATGTTCCATCGCCCTTACCAAATAATAATAATCCGTTTCCTGCATCATGGCGGGTTATTTCTATTTCTGTATTGTAGAAATTGCCATGCATTAATATGTCGGAATAACCATCTTCATTAAAATCATCTGTAACCATACCGAACATGGTGGAAATCTGAGCATCGTTTGGTAAAAACTTAATAGTGAATTTGCCATTGCCTTCATTTACTAAAACCGAGGAATGGAAAATATATGCAGTGCGGTGAATTGCTTCTTCAAGATCTTTTCCAAATATATCCTGAACGGTTGCTTTACCAAATGCATCCCAGGTGGCGAATTGTTCTTCAATAGCCGGAAGTTGTTCTATCAATCGCTCTCTGGTTTTTACCGGAAATAATTTATCGTGTTGATAATAACTCAGAATAAAGTCTTCGTTACCATTTTCATCAAAATCGTATAAATATCCTTCTAAAGGCAATGCATGTCCATCAGATACTGCTGAAGTATTTTTATACCTTCTGTTCGTTCCGAAATTTCCAACGATATAATCTGTATCTCCATCATTATCAACATCAGTTCCTGTAATACTTTGCCACCAACCGGTAGCATTTGCAAGACCCGAATTTGTTGTAACATCTGAAAATTTGCCACCTGAATTTTTTAGGAATGTAATAGCCATCCAATCGCCCGTTAAAATAAGATCCAAGGTATTATCATTATCAAAATCGGTCCATATTGCTGAGGTTACCATTCCGATATTCTTCAACATTGGAGCAGCATTCTCAGAAATATCTGTAAATTTCCCAGCGTTGTTTTGTAAAATATAACTACTTGTCGGAGCGAGGAATCTTCCGGGAATTTGCCTTCCTCCAACAAACAGATCCATATCTCCATCCTTATCAAAATCAGATCCTGTTACTACTGAACTACTTGAATTAATTGCCGGAATTGCAGATCTATTAATGCTGAAACCACCTTTGCCATCATTTATATATAATCTGTCGGCATATTTAGGATCATTCTCTGCAAATTCATTACTACCGGATGCTACATAAAGATCATTGTCGCCGTCATTATCAGCATCAAAAAACAATGCGCCTTGATCTTCGGAAGCTGCGCCATCGTTTGCATTTTGTTGCCAAGCTGCCTTTGTAAATTTACCGTCGGCATTTTGAGTATAAAGTGCTCCCGATTGTCCTGCACCACCACCTATATAAAAATCTTCAGTGCCATCGCCATTAACATCGGCAACTGCAATTCCAGGTCCGAGGGTGCTCATTTTATGCGGCAATAGAAATTCGCGCAAATAATCATCGTAATCTGCTTCCTTATGTGAGAAATCGATCTGTAAATCCTCTGTATTTTTTACAAATGTTTTTTCTGTATTAATATGATTATCAAATTTTACAGCTTTTGATGCATTTGCATGGTCAAGCATCACTACCTGATTTATCGGAACATCGCGCAATATCTGTTTTGACCCATCCAACCATTCCACTTCAACAAGATCCACCTTAGCCGCAGTGCCCAATCCAAAATGACAGTCATCCTGCATTGTGGTTATATAACCACGTGCAGAACTGTGCTGAATATATTGCATCTGATCACCACAATATATTTTCACCTTTGTTCCGTAACCGGGTGAGTTTTTAGCATAACCTTTAAATTTAAATTGCACCCAATTATTTTTTGTTGCTAATTTTTCGCTGTTATTTCTATACACCCAAGGTGATTGATTTACGTTGCTCACCACCATGTCCATATCACCATCATTATCAAGATCGGCATAACCACCGCCATAGGTAATGGAAGGATAATAAATGCCCCAATCGTCGCGCATATCCCTAAATGTAAGGTCGCCGTTATTTTTAAAAATATAATTAGGATGATCTAAAACATAGGTTGGTAATTCTTTGCGTACTTCATAATAAACAGTGCTGTCTTCAATACGAACTGCACGGCGAAGTTTGTGATATGTTTCTGATTCATCAACATGGAAATCGCGTAAAAATCCATTTGCAATATAAAGATCTTTCCATCCATCATTATCAAAATCCGTAAAGAAGGTTGTCCAGCTCCAGTCTGTTGTTGAAATATTTGCAGTTCTTGAAATTTCTGAAAAGCTGCCATCGCCATTATTCATTTGTAATGAATTAGAACGATTTTGATATCCGTACCCTGCATTCAATAAAATGCGCATTACCTCTACCTGGCTCGACAACATAAATGTTTTATAGGTATAGTTGTCTTCCATATCCATATCAACAACAAACATGTCGAGAAAACCATCATTATTAAAGTCAGAAATATCAGCACCCATCGAATTGATGGATGTTTTTTTAATTGCCTTTAATGATTCATCGCGAAAAGTGCCGTCGCCGTTATTGATATAAACAAAATCATACATTGCATAGTCATTTGCAACAAAAACATCTAAAAATCCATCGTCATTAACATCTCCAACAGTTGCACTTAATCCGTAACCGTGATTATTAATGCCAACTTTTAAATGCGATTCGGTAAAAGTATTATCTCCATTATTTACATAAAAGAGATTACTCATGTTTTTACCTTGTTCGATCTTTTGAAAATATTTTGTTTTGTTTTTATCTATAAAATCAACAGGGTGAGTAGCAAGATACATATCAAGGTCACCATCATTATCATAATCGAAAAAATTTGCATGCGTGCTATACACATTTGCATCTAATCCAAATTCTTTAGCTTGTTCCGTAAAGGTAAGGTCGCCGTTATTTATCCATAATTCGTTTGTGCGTTTAACAGGGTCATCCCATCGGCTCATACAAACATAAATATCAAGATCATTATCTCCATCTATGTCAACCATTGAAGCTCCATATGGCCATTTGTCCGGATTTTTTACAAGTCCTGCCTTTGCAGTTATGTTTTCGAACTTCAAGTTTCCTTTATTTAAATACAAGCTGTTTGGGACCAAACTACCGGTGAAATAAAGATCCTGAAGTCCATCATTATTAACATCGCCAATGCAGACGCCACCGCCGTTATAAATATAGGAATATCTCCACCAGTTTACGGTGTAATTTTCCGACAAATCATTAATAAAATCAATTCCCGTTGTTTTGTCGGTGAGAATATCAAATAATTTGCCTGAGTTACCATCAAGTACAACTTCTCTGGCCTTGTCGATGATCGCTCCTCCCCGTGTATCTGTGTCTCCATCCGAAAAAAGTTTACAGGATGAAACAGAGATTACAACGGCGATCAAGGTTACATGGATTAATTTCTTAGTTTTCATAATGCTTATAGGTTTAGTGTGTGTGTTATTTTTTTGAAACTATATTTCCAAATACATTTCTGCTAGCTCCTTTATTATCAAAAACCGTAATATCAGTGATCTGATCGGTAACAATAACGGAAGCTGTGTTTTGACTTAGGTAACCTGAACCGCAATAAAATTCCTGACGGCGTTTTTTCCCATCAACATAAGTGATCATTGCATAGGAATCGGTATTTTTTAATTGAATGGTATTTGTTGCTTTTGTTGCTTTATATGCATTAACAGGACCATTGCTGTTGGAAGTTAACAATACGGTTGATTTTGTTTTGCCGATATTGATAACAGCAAGTGATTTTGCATTCATAGCAGAATAAAATCCGGAGAATCTTGCATGAAGATCTCTGAATGTGCCATCGCCATTACCCAATAATACATTTCCAATACCACCATCCTGTGTATTAGTTTCAATTTCTGTTTCAAACCAGTTGCCATGACTAACAATATCAAGATTGCCATCATTATTTACATCTAAAGCAACAATTCCGAATGTGCTGGAAATTTGTGCTTCATTTGGCAATTTGCGCAAAGCGAATTTATTATTGCCTAAGTTTTCGATGTAGGAAGTATAAAATGTATTTGCTTTATAATGCAATTTAGAATTTTCCATTCTTTTCTTTCCGTAGAAATCCCAGATTTCGGCGCGGCCATAACTGTCCCAATTCGGGAATATTGTTTCAATATCCTTAATTTGTTCTATCAAACGTTCGCGTGTTTTTTGTGGAAATAATTTATCGCCTTGCCAGTAACACATGATGATGTCGTTTGTGCCATTATTATCGTAATCATCATAAAATAATTCGATCGGTTTTTCTCTCGGACGATACTTTAAATTCGTTCCAAAATTTCCAGCTACATAATCAATATCACCATCGTTATCAAAATCACCGGCAGATAAACTGTTCCACCAACCTGTTGATTCCGACAAGCCTGAAGTTGCCGTAATATTATTTAATTTGCCATTATTATTTTCAAATACGGTTATCGGCATCCATTCACCGCTAATAATGAGGTCAAAATCTCCGTCATTATTAAAATCGGTCCATAAACCCGCAGAAACCAAACCGATATTTTCCAATTCAGGTGCAACATT
The DNA here is from genome assembly GCA_043727235.1 of Bacteroidota bacterium. Classification (GTDB taxonomy): domain Bacteria; phylum Bacteroidota; class Bacteroidia; order Chitinophagales; family BACL12; genus UBA7236. Next base: position 6,082 of record JAYSYX010000412.1, on the reverse strand, counting down.
TTTTGTTACATCGGTGAATTTTCCTTTATTGTTTTGAAGGATATAACTTTTAGTAGGGAAGGGGTAATTACCCGGGATAATTCTACCTCCCACAAAAAGATCCATATCACCATCTTTATCATAATCCTGAGCTGCTACACAAGAACCACTGGATAACATTTGTGGTAAAGCATCCTTTGCTAAATTAAAATTTCCTTTTCCGGAATTGATATATAATCTGTCCTGAAAATGAAGATCATCTTTTGGAAAATCACTTCCGCCACTCACAACATATAGATCTAAATCACTATCGCCATCTGCATCAAAGAAAATTGAGCCCATGTCTTCACTAATAATTTCCTGCGCAACATCGTTAAATGCTCCTTTTGTAAAAGACCCATCTTCAGATTGCAAATAAATAGCTCCACTTTGTTTGCTTGCACCACCAATAAAAAAGTCATCTAAACCATCGCCGTTCACATCACCAACAGAAATGCCGGGTCCTAAGTTACTGAGTTCGTGAGGTATCAAAAACTCACGGTCAAAATCATCAAATTCATTTTCTTTATGAGTAAAATCAATTTTAAGATCAGCAGATATATCTGTAAATAAATAATCAGGTGTTGGAACAGCACTTTTTGCTGACTTAACAGCATTTTTATGATCAATTACCAAAGTTTGATTGCTGGCAACATTGGTCATAATATTTTCTTTTCCATCAAGCCATAAAACAACTACTTTATCAGCCTTTTCATTGCTACCCATTCCGAAATGTGCAATTGGTTCTGAACATGACATATAACCTCTCACAGTTTCCATTTGAATTAATTGGGTATTGTCGCCAACAGTAACATAAATTTTCGCACCTAATCCTTCAGGGTTTGCTTTTTCTCCTTTTAGGTCTACTTTCAAATATTTATTGTTAACTAATTTAGATGCGTTATTACGGGCAATGTAAGATTCTTGATTTGCGTTATTTATAACAATATCAACATCGCCATCATTATCGAAATCGGCATATGCAGCGCCATATGAAGTGGAAGGAATATATAAGCCCCATTCTTCACGCACATCGTCAAAAGTAAGGTCACCCTTATTTTTGAACATAGCATTTGGCCATTCTAATACTGAACTCTCCGGTATTTGTTTTCTTAATTCATGATATTCGGTAGAATCTGACAAACGATTTGAACGTGTTAATTTTATATACACTTCCATGATATCCATGTGGCTGTCTTTCAAGAAACCATTGGAAACATACAGATCTTTATGTCCATCGTTATCATAATCGGCAAATAATGGACTCCAACTCCAACCTGTAGTACTTACTCCGGCAAAGTTTGCCACCTCCGAAAATTTACCTATTCCATTATTTAATTGCAGTGCATTGCGGCCATATTGTTGAAGATAACCGCCATTCACCAATGTTCTTAAAAATGTTTGTTTATTTGATTGCATGAAAGTCTTAGTACCGTAATTTCCTTCAATATCCATATCAACGGTGAACATGTCAAGCAAACCATCATTGTTATAATCGGCTATATCTGTACCCATTCCGAAATAGGCAGTTTTATGTAATACTTCGCGGCTACTTTCTTTAAATGTTCCATCTCCCTGATTGATGTAGGTATAATCGTGCATGATATAATCGTTACCTACAAAAAGATCCATCCATCCATCATTATTAATATCACCGGCAGTTACAGATAATCCGAAACCGTGATTGTTGATCCCAACTTCTTTATGACATTCGGTAAATTTACCATTGCCTTCATTGCGATAAAATCTATTGCTTTGGTTACTTCCTTCTTCAATTTTCTGATAATTTTTTTGTTTATTCTTATCCTTAAAATCAGTTGGATGCGTTAACATGTAAAGATCAAGATCGCCATCGTTATCTGCATCAAAAAAGTTTCCGTGCGTTGAATAACTATCATCATCTATACCGTAGTCCTTTGCCTTTTCTGTAAAGGTATTATCACCATTATTTATGTAAAGTAAATTACGGCGGCGTTCAGCATCCTCGTAGCGGGCGCGACATACGTAAATATCATTCCATCCATCTTCGTTAATATCAACAACCGTTACACCTGTGCTCCATCCCGGTTTGCCATTGATACCGCTTTTAGCTGTGATATCTTCAAATTTTAAATCCCCCTTATTCAGATAGATCCTGTCTGGAACCACATTACCGCAATAATAAAGGTCCTGAAGTCCATCATTGTTAAAATCACCAACTCCTACTCCCGCACCATTATAAGAATAACCGTAACGGTAATAGTTAAGGTCGAAGGTTTCAATAAGTTCATTATTAAAGTCAATTCCCGTACTTTTACTGGTCAGAATATCGAACATTTTACCCGATTCCCCATCAGTTTTTACGATTTTGGCTTTATCGATATTCTCTGTGAATTTCCATTCGTTAAGATATTCTTTGCCATTTTTGTTAGAACTGCAGCTGTAGATTCCAATCATCAACACAATTACAGAAGAAAACGCTTTGATAGATTTCATGCCTTTTTTATGGTTTAAGGGGCAAAGTTAACTTCAATCTAAAGGCAGGTTATGATAGGCTCTGTAAATGTTTTGTTAACGAATTAATCATGAGGGATTTTGATTAATTTTGCGCTGTTTTATAACCACAATTAATAGTCATATCTTAACTAAAATCAAACTAGTCATGAGATTAAAACACCTACCTGTTGTCTTACTTTCGGGCGTTATACTTTTTGCCGGAAGTTGCGGACCAAAATCCTCCGGAGAAGATAACCCTCTTTTTAATGATGTTTCCAAAAAATCAAGCGACGAAAGTGCACAATTTCTACTGGAATGGTGGAATGCATTGTTCGCATTTGTAGAAACTGAAAGACTTTCACCACCTGATGCTGCACGTATGTTTGCCTACATTTCTGTTGGAGTTTACGAAGCGCAAATTTGTGGAACTCCTGATTATCTCACGTTAGAAGGTCAGTTAAATGGATTGAGTGATCTTCCAAGGCCTGAAAAAGGTCAAATTTACGATTGGACCACCTGTGCAACAGAAACGATGTACTTAGTGCAGGATGCAATGATGGCGCGATATTTCCCTGCAGGTGTAGGAGTATTTAACAAATTGCATGACAAACAAATTGAGGCGTGTAAAGCTGCCGGTGTTCCTGATGACGTTTTAGAACGTTCAAGACAATATGGTAAGGATCTTGCAGATGCAATTTATGAATGGAGTGAATTAGATGCGTATACTGAAACACGTTATATGCAATATAAAGCACCTACAAGAGAAGGTCAACCGGGATATTGGGAGCCAACTGATTTTAACCAGACTGCATTAGAGCCATTTTGGGGAACTCACCGCACTTTCTTTGTAAAGGACGGCACTCAGTGTGATATTGATAAGGCTCCTAAATATAATGGTGTTGGTGATACAACAGGTGAATTATACAAACAGGCACTTGAAGTGTATAATTATGATGCTACTTTAACTGAAGAACAAAGAACGATAGCACAATATTGGGCGGATGACCCAAGTGAAACCTCTACTCCTCCGGGACATTGGATGGAAATTTTAGGTGGTTTCGTGAAAACGGAAGATATGAAACTTGACCGCGCAGCAGAATTATATGCTTTGATGACGACTGCTATGAACGATGCCTGTGTTACTTGCTGGACTACTAAGTATCGTGTTAATTTGGTTCGTCCTAAAACAGTTATTCGTGAAAATATTGATGCAGGTTGGGAGCCTTATGTTGAAACTCCGCCTTTTGCAGGATATACCTCCGGTCACTCCAATTTTAGCAGCTCGGCTGCAGTAATTCTTACTGCATTAATTGGGGATAATTTACCATTTACCGATAGCACGCACGTAAGTATTGGTTTGCGTCCAAGAACATTCCCTTCGTTTTTAGAGGCAGCAAAAGAAGCAGGATTCAGTCGTATGTATGGTGGTATCCACTTTATGTGTGATATTGATGATGGCGCTGAAACGGGAACTTGTGTAGGAAATTATTATCTCGATAATATTAAAACACATCCTAAACGCACAGGTAAAAAAGCAGATACGGGCGAAGCAAAAAAATCTGAATAATTGTAAAATTCTAAAATTACACTATGAAAAAAATATTGAATATAAGTTTATTTGTTGCCTTCCTCAGCTTGTTTGCTGTTAAGGGTAACAGTCAGGTAGTTATGAAAGATTACCTAACACAAAACCATCAAGGGCAGGTTGCAAAAGCAGCCAATATGAATGGCGGTGCCATGTATTACAAATTTGAATATGTTAGCACGGAAGGTGCACGTATCAACTATAAACTGCATTTATATAAAGATAAAGGCATGTCAAAACCATGGATGAGTTTTAATGTTTTGATGCGCAATTTAAACTGGACATACTACGTAGACATTACCATGAGTAAAGATGGTGCTGATAAAGTTGCAGCCATGATCTTCAAAAAGGATCTTCGTTGGAGCCGCGTGAAATATTCACCGCATCCTGATTGTATACGCACAAACCCTCCGGTTTACGAACGATATACCATTGGTTCAGAAACTGAATCATCAGATGTATTATTCTACGGTTTGTTGAATAATTTCATTACACAGTTAGATAAAAATGTTGATTTTAATTGTTACGCAGGTAATTAATTGAGATTGATAAAATAATTAAAGGGGTGTTGTTGAAACAACACCCCTTTTTTAATTAAATTAGCATTACATTTATTGAAATATGCAAGAACAATTTATTGCCAAAACATTGCAGGGATTTGAATCTGTACTTGCAAAAGAACTTACGGATCTAGGTGCGAATAATGTAGAAATATTGAAACGTGCCGTTGCATTTTCAGGAGATAAAACTATGTTGTATGCGGCAAATATACACTTGCGCACTGCAATTAAAATATTAAAACCAATAGCCTCATTTATTGCAAACGATGAACATGAATTATACAATAAAGTTATGGCTATCGACTGGAGTGAAATAATGAATGTTGATGATACCTTTGCAATTGACAACACTATTTTTTCTACTGTTTTCACACATTCCAATTATCCGGCATTAAAAATGAAAGATGCCATTGTTGATCAGTTCCGTAATAAATACGACAAACGCCCGAGCATTGAGAAAATAGATCCTACCTACAGATTTAATTTGCGTGTTAAGGAAAATGAAGTGCGTATTTCGCTTGATAGCTCAGGTGAATCGCTGCATAAACGCGGTTATCGCACTGAACAACACGCAGCCCCAATGAGTGAGGTACAAGCTGCAGGATTAATTTTATTAAGTGGTTGGAATTACAATATCCCTCTCTATGATCCAATGTGTGGAAGCGGTACGATTTTAATTGAAGCGGCATTAATTGCAAATAATATTGCCCCCGGTCTTATAAGAAAAGAATTCGGTTTTCAGTTGTGGAAAGATTATGATGTAACACTTTTTCGCCAGCTGATGGTACAGGCTGCAAGTGAAGTAAAACACAATAAATTATTAATACGCGGATCTGATATTTCACAACGAAATCTTGATATTGCGCAAATACACATTAACAATGCAATTCCGGATGCAGGTATCCAATTATTCGCTGCTTCTTTCGAAGATACAGAAGCTCCCAACCATAAAGGAATGCTCATTATGAATCCACCTTATGGAGAACGCATGCAACAGGAACGCATCGTAGAATTTTATCAGATGATAGGAAATACACTCAAAAGAAAATATGCAGGTTGTATTGCCTGGATATTTAGTGGAAACCTGGAAGCTGCAAAATTCATCGGATTAAAACCTTCCGAAAAGATCAAATTAAAGAACGGACCTATTGATTGTGTGTTTTTGAAATTTGAGATCAGAGAAGGAAAGTTCGGGCAGAAGTAATGTATATGGATAAAACAGTTGCGACGAATACACGAATAAATACATTGTTTGAAAAAATAATATTCATTATGCGGCTGTTCATTCGTGCACCTGCCTGATGATATTGGCAGGCAGGTTCGTGGCTAATATTTCCTACGTATTGTGGGAAATAAATTTTACCATGAAGGCACTAAGATTTTACAAAGTATTTATTGATAATAGTATAAATTCATGGCAACTGAATTTTAGCTCCGACTTCCG
>JAYSYX010000411.1:0-19107 GCA_043727235.1 Bacteroidota bacterium | reverse complement strand
ATTGCGAAAATCCATCATAACTTGCTGATATTCAATATCAATTGTACACAGCTAAATGTTTATTACTCAAAGAAGAGATTTCTTCCGAACAGTTGTGGGGTTTCACCAATCACTGACGGAAATTTCCTTTCCAGATTCCACCAAACTCCACCGTTTGTTTTCCAGTATCATAAAAAGGAGAAAGGAGAGAGCAGTAAGGAGTTTAAATTTCTTTCGAAATTTTGGCCAATCCCACCGTTTGTTTTCCCGATTCTCGATTCCCACGTCCTTTTTCACACTAATCTAATCCCATCTTTTTCAATCGTAATAATTCTCTGCTTATATAAACTACCCACCACTTGTTTAAAGGTTTTTTTACTCATGCTGAAATAGGCATAAATATCTTCGGGATCGCTTTTGTCGTGAAAGGGGAGAAAACCATTGCTCTCTTCCAGTAGACGAATTACTTTATCAAGTTCAGATTCAATTCTTTCATAACCATGTTTCCCTTCTGCAACATCAATTTTACTATCCATGCGGATCTTTTTGATGTGACCTTCTAATTTATCTCCAACTAATACATGTTTAAAAACATCGCTGAAGTGTAATAATCCTAAATGTTTTTTATTTATAAGCACATTATAACCGAGATCAGTTTCTTTTAAAATGATGAGCTCCACAGTTTCGTTTTCCTTTACCGTAATTTCTGAATTCCCGGCATCCATTTTTAAATTTTCCGTGGCAGCCAGTCTTCCGTTATCATCGAGAATAATTTTTACCCAATGTTTTTCCCCGATTTCCACGGATCCCGCCATTTGCGATTTATGCAAAAAAAGATCTTTTATTAATCCGAAATCGAGATATGCACCTGAAGGTGTGACACTTAATATAGTAAGTTCCACAATATCCCCCAAAATTCCTTTTGGTGTTTCCGTAGTTGCAATTAATCTGTTCTCGCTATCGTGATAAATAAAAACATTTACAACATCGCCTTCCTTAATTCCTTTGGGAACTTGTTTTATCGGAAGTAAAATTCCTGTCTCCTCATCGTCTAAATAAACACCTTGTGGTGTTGAACGAATGGCAGTTAAATAATTATACTCCCCTACTTTTATCATATTAAAATTTTGCTGAATGTAAATTTACGGGAAAATTATCGGCTTTTATTTTTGAAATATCAGAATTTGGATATTGCTTCCTCTAAAACCATATCAATACCGTTTTGTAAATCAATAAGATCATTTTTAATATAAATATCGGAAGCGAGACCTATGCCTTCATAAGAAAAACCATCTGGTAATTTAACTTCCTGCGTGCTCAAAGAATAAAACCAACCGTTGGCCAGTTGTCCGGTGAATAGGGTGGAATGTGCAGCATTTGTCGTATCGCCGATAATGGTAACATTCGGTAATTGCATGAACATCATGGTAGCTCTTTCTCCGGCACTTATAGTATATCTGTCGGTGAGTAAAACAATTGGTTTATTATAATATGTTCCGCCGGGTTCAAGATACCAATCATACCAATCGGTATAATCATTTAATCCCGGACCGTTCTTTGTTCGCGAAGTAAAAACAAATCTTTTTTGATCAGTCAATCTTTTAAGAGAAGAAAGTGCCCACGTAAAATCACCTCCACTGTTATGTCGTAGATCCACAATTAATCCTTTTGCATCAGCATATTCATTTAAAATGTCATCAATAATCGGCATATTGTCCGCAATATATGGCAAAAACACATAAGCAATCTCACCATTGATAGTACCGTAAGTAAAACCATCTTCAGAATTAAAACCCGCGTCCAGATAATCTGTTTTGATTACATTCAGATCAAATAAACTGTCATCAATTCTGTTGTTGTAATAAATATTGGAATAAAAAACCTTTCTATCCTCGGCAATAAATTGCACATGTCCATCATTTAGCGGAGCGAGCATATTTGTAATAATGGCATGTAATTCATCATCAGTGGTATTGGGATTTATCAAGGGGCGATTTATATCATATAATTCCTGCCAGTTGACATTGCGTTCTTCAAACACGGAATAATTTTCGTTATAAGCCTTCCAGAAATTCTCAAAAATTGCTTCCGGATCATCAGCGGGTTCTTCTACAAAAAACACCTTTTCACAGGAAAATAACAGGGTTGTTACAACCAAAAGAAATGTATATGTGATTACTCGTTTTTGCATAATTAAAAATGAAATGCGGCATTAATATTTAACCCGTTCTGATAATTTAAAAGGTTTAAGGGTTTGGAATTGTGAATAAAATTAAAATGATAGGATGCACCAATATCCCACCTTTTATTTAAAACATATTGATAATTTAACTTCAGATCAAATTGTTGCAATGTATTTAGTGTCTGCAATGAACCATCTCCTAAATAAGCAAAAAACGTTTTTATTCCAGAGTGTGAGGAAATATTCAGAATAAATTCATCGTCATTCGCAAGATAAGGCGAACGGGCTACCCAGGCCGTCAGAGGAAAATGTGCCGCAACATTTATTTGGTGTTTATCATTTACCCGATATTCAAATTGCGACCATGCCGACAAACCAAAGGAAGCAAAATATCCGAATGTTGAGAAATAGCCTGCGAAATAATATTCTGCATGAATAGTATTTTCGCTTGCAACTCCCAGATACCAGCCATATTTTTTTGTTGATCTTACTTCTTTCCCCAAAACATAATTTATATTAACATGCGTAAAATCATTTTTGATCGTTTCAAATGTATCTGAATCCGGTACACTGTAATATTCAAAAGTTTCAAGATATACGGGATCAAAGGATTTAAAATATATTTCTCCAAGCTGTAAAAAACGATTTTCATGTTTGTAGATTATTCCAATATTTATTGGAGAAATATCTCTCAGAATAAATGGTGAGAAAATAAGATCCTGCTTGGCAAGATGATGTAAACCATATTCAACTCTTATGCTGTTTTTGTTCTCTGTGCTGTCCTGAGAAAATAAAACAAGAGTGCTCATCAAAATAACAACAATACTGCAAACAAATCTTTTCATTACCATAAAATTATACTGCCTCTTTTTGGATGCGAGATCCACACGTTAAAACCGCTATAATTGACGCAAATATAATAGGTTTTTTCTGACTGCATTCCACATTTCCAACCAAAGTGAATACCTTTGCTGCTCAAAATATTATTTCATCCCAGCAAATAATTTCATGCAAAAACCCTGGTATAAAACAGAGATCGGAAGATTCAGAACGGTGGCGATTTGTGAGGGAATCTCCTTCCTGGTATTACTGTTTATAGCCATGCCGCTGAAATATATGGCAGACATGCCTATGGCCGTTGAAATTGTGGGATGGATTCACGGAGCCTTGTTTGTGCTCTACATGTTTACCGGTTTAGACATGAAAATGGCATTAAATTGGAGTATTAAAAAAACCGCAATAGCTGTGTTCGCATCTATAATTCCCTTCGGACCATTCATTTTGGATAAAAAATTGTTGCAACCTGAAATGGAAAAAGAATAATATTATTTAAATTAGTGGTATGAAAAATTATATTTACCTGTTATTGTTTTTTCTGAGTTCCTCTGTTCTTGCGCAGAGTGATTCTCTTCTGTTGGTTACCGGTACTAAATGCAGTATGAACCCTCCCGCAGGATTTATTCCCGGCGTTGGTTTCACAGGTTTTCAGCAGGCATCAAGCGGTGCCTCCATCATGGTATCCGAATTTCCCGCACCCTATAAACAAATATCTGCAGGATTTAATGGAAACGCATTAAAAGCGCAGGGAATTACATTAGTAGAACACAGAAATACAGAATATAACGGAAAAGATGCAACCATTATGTTGGTTACACAAGTTGTAAATAACACTAACTATTTTAAACATATACTTGTATTCGGCGATTCAACTTTTACCGTGATGGTGAATGGAATTTATCCTGAGTGGTCAAGTGCTATGGATGCGGAAATAAAGAAATCTATATTCACTGTTAAATACAACCCCATTCAAACTGTAAATGGAGAACAAACGGCAGAATTTAAAATTGATATCGCTAAAACAGCATTACAATTCGCAAATTATCTGCAGGGAAGTTTAATATATACCGCCGATGGAAAAATGCCCACCGAATCGGAAAATAAATCGATGCTCATCGTTGGTTCCTCTTTTCAAAATGTTGCAGTTGACAACAGAAAAGAATATTGTATGAAGCGCGTAAAATCATTGCCATACGGAGAAAAAAATGTAGTGGAAGAAATTAATCCTGTCACTATAAATAATTTAGAAGGATTTGAATTAATTGCTTACGGTTTCAACAAAGAAAATATTAAACAACTTACGTATCAAACCATTCTCTACACAGATGCAGGAACCTATTTTATCATTCTCGGCTCAGCAATTTCGGATTTTGAAAAGAATTTAAGTGATTTTAAGGAGGTGACGAGAACGTTTGAAAGACGTTGAAGAAGTTGGCAGTAGCAGTAGGCAGTGGCAGTAGGCAGTGGCAGTAGGCAGTGGCAGTAGGCAGTGGCAGTAGGCAGTATTGAATTCTCCTTCGGTATCAACTCCGCTAAAGCTACGATGATTGAAAAAAGCTCCGGAGGTTAAATTGGAAACATTGGTGATTTTAGGTTATACCACTAGTAAGACCTTCTCTAAAAGCGATGGCCTCACTGGCTCCGGGCTTAGTTCTCCCTCCACTCGGAGCAATCTAACTACTATATACTAACTACTAAATACTTTTTTCTTTGATGCCACTTGTGAGACCTTTGCTAAGAGCGAAAGCCTCACTGGCTCCGGGCTTAGTTCTCCCTCCACTCGAAGCAATCTAACTACTATATACTAACTACTAAATACTCCTCTTGCATTTTCCAAAATCTACCCTTACATTTAACCAAAATTAAATCTATGGGCTTTTTCGAGCGAATGTCAAATGGATGGAAAATTTCTATGAGTAGTTTTTCGGTCCTCAGAAAAAATAAACAATTGATCCTTTTTCCCATCTTATCGGGAATTTCATTAATTATTTTAACGCTGTCGTATGTGGTGATTTTATTTGCACCAAATGGATGGGATTTTAATAAGACCTATGATGAAAGTTCTTTTGTGCATTATTTAATGTTATTTGTTTTTTATCTCATCAATTATTTTGTGATCGTATTTTTTAATATGGCACTTATTCATTGTGCGAGAATTTATTTTGAAGGCGGAAAACCATCATTAAATGATGGATTATCATTTAGCATGAGCAGAATCGGAGATATTTTAGCCTGGTCGGCAGTTGCTGCAACGGTGGGATTAATTTTCAGAATGTTGGAGGAAAATCTGGGTCGTATTGGTCAGATAATTACAGCAATACTGGGCGTTGCATGGTCTATTACTACATTTTTTGTTGTTCCTGTTCTTGCATACGAAAACCTTTCTCCTATTGCTGCATATAAACGCTCTATTAAAATTATGAAAGAAAAATGGGGGGAGTCCTTAGGTGCTACCTTCAGCTTCGGAATAATTCAAATACTTGCAGTATTATTAATTTCAGTTCCGCTATTTTTTATTGGATCTCAGTTCGGAACAATTACAGGAATTGTATTTGCATCTGTCGGATTATTATTTGTTATTTCTATTATTTCTGCAGCACAATCAATTTTTATTTCTGCAGTTTATTTTAATGTCAACGATAAACCCGTTGCAGATTTCGACAATGAAACACTTGACGGAATATTTATTCAAAAGGAGAAAAAGAAGTTGTTTTAAGAGAGTGGGGAGTCAACAGTCAATAGTGGGCAGTGGGCAGGTAGTAACATCGGGAAATTTCGCTTCGAATTGAAAAGTAAACAGTCGCAGTCACAGTTTGACATATTGAGAATTTCGCTTCGAGTTGAAGAGTAAACAGTCGCAGCCACAGTTTGTAACATTGGAGCTTATCGCTTCGAATTAAAGGGTTTTTTGATGTTTATACCTCTACTGAGACCTTCGCTGGGAGCGAAAGCCTCAGTTGCCCTGAGGAAAAGATGGACGATAAAATACCAAAACAAAACAAAATAAATTGGAAGACTCCATTGCGATGTAAAAGTTAACATTAGGTTATAAAACCTTCACGTGAAATCGGTCTCACCTTTTTAACTCTTTCCACCTCTTCCTTCCTTTTTTATTCCTTAGAACCTTGACCTTCTCCCTTCGAATCTTCTCCCTTCGATTCTTTGAGAACCTCACTGCCTCCATGCTTAGTTCACTTTCGAATCGGAGTCCTCTAATTACTATTTACTAACTACTAAATTCTCTTCCAAATGCATTAATTTTAACGCATGACTCGAATTTATACCTTTTTCATAGCAATTGTGATGACTTCAGGCATCTCAGCGCAAGTTGTTTCTACCATACCCGCATTTCCTACCGTGGATGAGCCGATCACTATTATTTTTGACGCAACTTTGGGTAATGGGGCATTGACGGATGTGCCGCCTCCTATTTATGCGCATACGGGAATAATTACTACGGAGAGTGTTTCTCCTACCGATTGGAAAAATGTTCAGGGTATTTGGGGAACTGCGGATCCCGAAGTTTTGATGACGGAGATAGGAGATAATTTGTATGAAATATCAATTACAAGCATCAACGATTTTTATGGACTAACTGCTGATGATACCGTTTTGCAAATGGCATTTGTTTTTAGAAATGAATTGGGGACAATTGTGGGAAGAGATACCGATGGATCTGATATTTTTGTGGATGTGTATGAACCCGGATTAAATGTTGCAATTACATCACCGGCAATTGATCCTTTAATTGTGGAGCCGGGAGATAATGTGCATGTGGAAATACTTTCTGTTTTGGCAGATTCATTGTATTTATATGTTGATGGACTTGTTGTAGTTGCAACAGATATTGCAACAATATCTTATGATATTACAGCTACAGAATTAGGTTTATCAGAAATTCGTGTTGTTGCAAAAGGTGATGGTGATGTTAAAGAAGATTCCACGTATTATTTTGTAATTGGAGATCCTATAATTGAAGCCGTTCCTGTAGGTTTACAACAGGGAATTAATTATATTGATGATAATACGGTTACATTAATTCTTTATGCACCATATAAGGAATATATTTTTGTTGTAGGTGAACACAGCAACTGGACATTAAGTGAAGAAAGTTTTATGAAACTTGATCCCGATAATGCAACATGGTGGGTTACACTTACAGGTTTAATTCCGGGAAAGGAATATCCTTATCAATATTTTATTGATGGTGAATTGTGGGTTGCCGATCCGCTTACCGAAAAAGTTTTGGATCCTTGGAATGATGGTTTCATTGCCGAAGAAACATATCCTGATCTGATAGAATATCCCTTCGGAAAATCAAACGGAATAGTTTCTGTTTTTCAAACCGCACAACCGGAATATACCTGGGCAATTACAGATTTTATTCCTCCTGCAAATGAAGATCTTATTGTGTATGAATTATTAGTGCGCGATTTTATTGCGACACATAATTATCAAACTTTATTGGATACTTTATCTTATTTAAAAACCCTAGGTGTGAATGCAATTGAATTTATGCCTGTTATGGAATTTGAAGCAAATGAAAGCTGGGGATATAATCCGAGTTTTTTTATTGCACTGGATAAATATTACGGAACACGAGAGGCCTTTAAAATTTTTATCGACAGCTGTCATGCAAATGGTATAGCTGTTATTTTAGATATTGCAATGAACCATGCATTCGGGCAAAGTCCTTTAGCACAAATGTGGTGGGATGCTGCATTAAATGCGCCTGCTGATAATTCTCCATATTTTAATCAGGTGCCAACACATGATTATAATGTTGGATACGACTTTAATCATGAAAGCAGCGCAACAATAAATATGCGCAACAGAATATTTACCTATTGGCTAGAAGAATTTAATGTGGATGGATATCGTTTCGATCTTTCCAAAGGATTTACACAAAATAATACTTTGGGTGATGTGGGTGCATGGGGATTATATGATGCGGACAGAATTGCAACATGGAAAAATATCGGAGATGTATTATGGGCAGTTAAACCCGATGCAAAATTAATTCTCGAACATTTTGCGGAAAATACCGAAGAAAAAGAATTGGCGAATTACGGATTTATGTTGTGGGGGAATCTGAATTATAATTATGCGCAGGGAACCATGGGATATACCGGTTCAGATGTTTCCTGGATCAATTACCAGAGCAGAGGATGGAACGATCCGCATGTTATGGGGTATATGGAAAGTCACGATGAAGAGCGATTGATGTTTAAAAATCTTGAGTTCGGCAATACCGTAAATCCCGATCACAATGTAAAGGATCTTAACACGGCATTATACAGAATGGAAACTGCCGGCGCATTTTTCTTCACCATTCCCGGACCAAAAATGATATGGCAATTCGGCGAAATGGGATATGATATAAGCATTGATTACGGATGCAGAGTTTGTAATAAACCAATTTTATGGGATTATATCACAGATAATAATCGCCTGCGCATTTATCAGGTGTGGAGCGAATTAATTCATCTCAAAAAAACCTATTCTGCGTTCAGCAGCGACGATTACAGTTTAAGTGTAAGTGGATTTGCAAAAAGAATTAATTTAAATGATCCAAGCATGAACGTGACCGTTATTGGAAATTTTGATGTCAATTTCGGCTCCGTAAATCCAAACTTTCAACACAACGGCTGGTGGTTTGAATATTTTTCGGGTGATAGTATTAATGTATCCGACGTAAGTTCACCCATCGCATTAAATCCCGGCGACTACCGTTTATACACCGATAAAAGATTAACCACACCCGAAATAATCGACGGCATCGGCGAATTATACACTCAACAAAAAAATGATCTATTCATTTACCCGAATCCGTCCTCAACAGATTTCGTTATTGAAACTTTTCTGACTAATACTACTGATGCTGCGATCGAAATTTATAATGCATCTGGAGAAATAGTTTATTCCGAACAACTAAAAAATCAACCACAAGGAATATTGACTTTTAATTGGAAAACTAATTCTGTGAAAGCAGGAATTTATGTATGTAAGATTGTTGCAGGAGAGAATGTGAGTTTAGGGAAGATGGTTTTGGTGGATTAAATAAAAATACAACCACACAGAGATAGAGTCAACCTCACAGGTCTTGGAGACCTGTGAGGTTTTTGTTTTTGGGGAGATCGAGCTGAGATTTCTTATATAGCCACCCAAACCCAAGTTAATTAGCACGGGTCAGTTTGAATTTAAATAAAAAATAGAAAATGGTAAAATATTACTCGTTATTTAATCCAATTGCAATCGCATTTTTCAAAAGCAATTCCTAACCTCATTGTAGCACAAATTGTTCTTGATATATTTAATGCCTGTATGAAAATTCGAAATTAATTTTATACCCCAACCCTCACCCCATCCTTCCCATACTTCCCCCTATACTCCACCGGCGAAATCCCTGTATACTTTCTAAACACCTCCCTAAAAGCCTTCACATCTGCATATCCAACCTCATACATCACCTCATTAATTGTTTTGCGGGTGCTTTCTAATTGTTTTTTTGCGAGTTCTACTTTGGCGCGTTGGGAATATTCTAAGGGAGTGTTGCCGGTGGCTTTTATGAAACGGCGATCGAAATTTCGGCGACCTATGCTGAATTTGGAGGAGAGATCTTCTACGGAGATCTTTTCGTTAAGGTTCTTTTCGATATAAGCCTGGGCTTGTAATATTTCATTGTCGTCGTGGTGTTTTTGTCCGCTGAAGATGGTAAATTCTGATTGGGTGGTTCGGTCAATTTCAATTTGAAAAACCTTAGCGCAAAAAATTGCCGTTGGTCTGTCGAAATATTTTTCTACCAGATAAATCATTAAATTCAAAAAGGAGTATGCTCCCCCGTTGGTGTAAATTCCGTTTTCATCGGTAATTAATTTGTCTTCCTGTAAATCCACTTTCGGAAACATGCTTCTGAAATTCTCTGCTGCCGACCAATGTGTCGAGCAACTTTTTCCATCCAGCAATCCTGAGCTTGCTAATAAAAATGCACCGGTGCAAATGCTTGCGATCTCCGCTCCTGTTTTATATTGCTCCGCTATCCAATTTATTAATAATATATTTCTTTTGACCGATATTTGATAGTTGTGATTTAGGGAGGGAATTATGATCAGATCCGTTTTTTCTATCCTTGAGACATCAGTATGTGGTTTTACTGTGAATAATCCGTCGTAATATTTGACCTTTTTTGAAATTCCCGCCAGTTCAATATGGAACAGTTGTTTATTTCCTCTTTTTATCCAATATTCATTTGCACGAGAAAATATTTTATAAGCGCCGACAATACTGCTTAAATTATTGCCTTCTCCGTTGGGAACCAATATGGTGAAATGCTTCATTCTGTAAATTTTTACAAAAATATACAATTCATTTGTCCAAAACCACCCGCTACAATGACCATATTACACCCTTTGTAAGTTCCTATAAGACAATACCTTTGCCACATGACAAACATAGAAATCGTTATTAAAATGCTTTTCGACCGGTGGAATGCATCCATCAAAAATTTTGATGAGCTCCTCCAAACCCTTAGTGATGAAACGCTGCAGAAGGAAATTGCTCCGGGTAAAAACAGAGGTATCTATTTATTAGGGCATATGATCGCAGTTCACGACGAAATGCTGATACTTCTGGATATGGGAGAAAAATTATATCCGGCATTGTATGAAGCATTCGAGGTGATGCCGGATAAAGCAGTAACACAAATTCCAACTGCAGCAGAATTAAGAAAATGCTGGGCCGATCAATGTGCCGTACTAAAACAAAAATTTTCAGAAGTTCCTGCAGAGGCCTGGTTCGAAAAACACACTAAAGTTTCTGCGGAAGATTTTGAAAAAGAACCACATCGCAATAAACTCAATATCATACTAACACGAACAACACATTTAGCATATCATACCGGACAATTAATTCTACTTAAACAATAACAAATGACAACATCAAATTATACTACAACAATTCTGGTAAATAATTCTCCCACCGAAGTATTTAATGCCATTAACAATGTGCGTGCGTGGTGGAGCGAAGAGATTGAAGGTGATACCGAAACAATAAATTCTGTTTGGGATTATCATTATCAGGATGTACATATTTGTAAAATGAAAATAACGGAACTTATTCCTGATCAAAAAATTGTTTGGGATGTTCTTCATAATTATTTCAGTTTTACAAAGGATAAAAATGAATGGGTAGGAAATAAGATCATTTTTGAAATAGTGGAAAAGAATGACAAAACAGAATTGCGTTTTACGCAGCTTGGTTTAGTTCCGGAATATGAATGTTTTGATATTTGTAAAAACGCCTGGAATACTTACATACATAAAAGTCTGCACGATCTGATCACCACAGGAAAAGGTCAGCCTAACAGCAAAGAAAATGCCCAGACTGAAGATGAAAAAAATTTAGCTGCAACGTCTTTTACCACTACCTTTTTTGTTGATCAATCACCGGAAGAAGTATTTAATGTTATAAATAATGTGCGTGGTTGGTGGCAGGGTGAAATTGAAGGAAATACCGATAAATTAAATGGAGAATTTACTTACCGCGTTCCCGGAATTCATTATTCAAAACAAAAAATAACAGAATTAATTCCGGCACAAAAAATAGTATGGTTGGTAACCGAAAGTGAAATTAATTTTGTAAGCGATAAAAACGAATGGACAAATACTACCATAACTTTTGATATCAATTGGATAAATAATAAAACACAGGTTCGTTTTACACATGAAGGTTTAATTCCGGCAATTGCGTGTTACAAAGATTGTTCAGGAGCCTGGGAAAAATTAATTCAGGAAAGTTTATTTAGTTTGATTACTACGGGAAAGGGGACTAAAGTTTTTGGATAGTTTCAATAAACGATTGGTTCCGTTCCTTCATCAAGTATTTTGATCAATTGCGTGTAAACATATAATCTTGTTTTCCCTCTGCCACTGATTTCATGCACAATTCCGAGATCAGTCAGATCTTTAAGTGCAGCTCTCGATGTTTGAATAGTTGTATTCATTTGTTTTGATGCATCCAGGGCAGAAATAATTGCCTTTTTGCGTAATACATCATGTGTATTTCGAGCACGAATTCCGGCTCGTTTCAGCGTTGAGATCAATTGAAGGTCAGATTTAAAAAGGGTATCAATTTTCTTACTTGTTTCCAAAACCTGATCCGCAGTTTCGGCAACTCCGGTTAGGAAAAATTGCAGCCATCCTTCCCAATCACCTTTCTGGCGTACTGCACTTAGTCGGCTATAATATTCCTGGCGGTTGTTTTTAAAAAACAGACTTAGATAAAGCAGAGGTTTTTTCAAATCGCCCGATTTAATCAAAAACATTGTGATCAGCAATCGCCCGATTCTCCCATTCCCATCCAAAAACGGATGAATTGTTTCGAATTGCACATGGATGAGTCCGGCGTCGATGAGTGATGAATATATGCGTTTTTCTTCATGAAGATATTTTTCAAAGGGATCCAGAAATTCCATAAGGCGTTCAGGAGGTGGAGGAACGTAAAAGGCATTTCCCGGACGGGTTCCACCTAACCAATTTTGTGATCGTCTGAATTCTCCCGGCTGTTTATTGCTTCCTCTGCCATGTGTAAGTAATATCTTATGCATTTCGCGAATTAGACGTAATGTCAAAGGAAAACCTTCCCTAATGCGCATTAAACCATGTTCAATCGCCGCGACATAAGAGGAAACCTCGGAAACATCTTCTAATGGTACGGAAGGTATTTCCTGACTTTCATATAGTAAAAGGTCTGACAATGAAGATTGTGTGCCTTCAATTTGTGAGGATAACACCGCATCTTTCCGAATATAATAATAGAGTAGCAAGTTTATATCAGGCATAACTTCGGAAACTGAATCAAGACGGCCTATTGCTTGTCCCGCCTGTGCCAGTAGCTTTTGAAGCTGCATCAGATCAAGTGGAGGATCAGGTGGTAATGCTGGAGGAAGAAAAGCCTGATAGCTTTCTCCCGTAACATTTGCAATAAGATATTTGCCTAGCCTTTTAGCATTATCTTTACTTTTCTCTGTCATAATAGTAAAGATATGTATTTATCTTTACTTTTTGCAAATATTTTTACTTAACAAAGATTAAAAAGTAAAGATAAGTAGATAAATCAGCTTTAATTTGTCAAAATAGTTTTGCCCTCCGCTTGAAAAACTCTTAATATGTCGGCCCTACCGGGACTTGGGCAGTATGGGTTGGATTACCGATATTTCATCCCTAACGGTCCAGTATTTTCAAAACCGGGGGATTTATCATTTTATTCCAATTGCCCGAGCTGTAACAAATTAAAAAGTCCCAGAGGGACGGCATGTCGGTAACTATCTTGTATAACAGAATCTTGTAAGTCCTGTAGGGACGGCATGGAAAAATGTATCGGGTATGATCGAATTTCCAATGATACCTAATAGTTTCAAAAATGAATTGAATTTATGTTCTCAATTAGAATCAATTAAACTTGAAAATCTTCCTCCGCTTGAACATTTCTTTCATGTCATCCCTACGGGACTTGGGTGGTGCGGGTCGGATTTATGCTACCGACATTTCGTCCCTAACGGGACTTTGGTGTTACGGGTTGGATTTGTGTTAAAGACATCTCGTTCATGACGAAACTAGTATATTTATATATCCAAACTCACTCCAACCCTCACCCCAAAATTCGGTGCAAGCGGATTATTGCGATAGGTTAGTCGCCAAATGGCATCTATACGAATTAATTTAAAAATATTTTCTAAGCCGATTCCGGCTTCCATGTATGGTTTGGTGGGAGATGAATTTCCGATGAAGAAGGGTTCGCTTTCTTTCATGTAATTATTTGTGATCTGATTGGCATGGGACAGAGAGCCGTATGCCATTTTAAAGGATGCTACCTCGCGCAATTTTAGGCGGTTTACAAGTGGGACTTTATTTAAAAAGAATCCCCAAAAACTGTGGGTGATAAATAATTCGGCATAGGTGTCGTTTACGAATTCGTATTCATTCATCAAATTAAATGTGCCGTGATTCATAAAATAGGTTTCATTACCCGGTGGCGATTCCAATAATAAGGTGGGAAGGGTTCCGAATATTTTTCCGGTTTTAATAGAAACGGTTGTGCCTCCTATACTTCCCATGGTAAAATAATCTTTGATGGTAAATTCAAATGTGCGGTAATTAAAGTCGCCTTCAAAAAGTCCATCCACACCCATTTTATAATTAAATGTGAGCACGGGATATTTTGTTCCAATACTATAACGTCGGTAATTATCAAAGAAGAATTTTTCCCGATACGCAAAACGAAATCCTAAATTGATCTCCGAATTCTGAATATCACTCACTAAGGAATCGTGTTCGTTATAATAATAAATATCAAAAAGCGGATGCATATCCACTGTTGTCAAAGTAATAGAATTTGATAGACCCCATATCCAATCCTTTTGATAATGCCAGGTGAATTTTTCCAGTTCAATTAATTTTTGCGGAGTTTCTCTTCTGCGATAAATTCCGGACAATAAATTATCCTCACCAAAAGTTACTGCACCACCACTTCCTATGTCAAGATCGTTCTCATAATTAAATTTAAATTGTTGCCAGGGTTTTTTAGAGATCACCAGATTAAATTCCGAACCGTATTTAAATGTTTGGTCCTTAAACCCAAAAGCCAGATATCCTCCTATCGACATACGTTTGCTTATGAGGTCGCCGGTTTTAATTCCGAGACGCAAACGCAATCCCTCCACATCATTGGAGCTGGCCATATTTGCAAAAGGTCCGATACGCACATAACCCAGATTCCAATAACCATACATTAGAGTGTTGTAAACATCTATTATAGTGGTAAAAAGTTTAATGTTTTGCAAACTATCCACTAACTCATAAACACCCGATTCGTTTGCGCTTAAAACCGTTGGTCGTTTATCTGCCCAATAACTCTCATCATTTATTATTACACTGTCGCCGTAAACAATATCATCTTTATAATGAGAAACCTCCGTAAAAATATCGGGATTAAAAATATAATCGGAGTAGGTGGAAGTTTTTCGCGCAATAATAGTTGCGGTTGTTTTTCCGGGAGCAAATTCCACTACTAATTTATCATTGGTAATTACCCACAACGAATCTCCTAAATTATCATACTTCTGATAAAATATTCCGCGTTTATAATAGTTAATATTTGCTGTGCTGTCAAGGTTCATTAATACCTCTTTCACAGCAAATGAACTATCCGCTATCCACATATATCCTTCAAAAACATTTTCCTGTTTTTGTTTGGGATAAAAATTTATTCTGTAACACCAGTCATTATCAATATAAGCAGAATCTACCAAAGCAACTTTATAGAAAAAATTCCAGGAATCACAAATCGGTGGAATAAAATTCTTGCTTAGCAGATACCAGTAATTATCGTAAATATTAAATTGTTCATAATAATTTCCAAGTATTTGAGTTATACTTGCGTTGTTAATTCCCGATGTGCGACTCGCCTGAATAATTTCTTTTTTTGACCGCGGATTCTTTCTGTAGTAAAAATCAGAAACGGTTTCCGTAAAAAAGAAAGGTAAGAACGGTTTTACATCACTCACAGAATCAATATGATCGCGCAAAACAGTAAAGGCATTTTCTTTTACCAAAAGGGCAGCGCCGGCAGATAAATTGCCAATATCCAGTTCAATTTTAGTGTAACCTTTTGATTTGTATCCCGCTATATTTTGATGATCGTTTTGTTTTTTATTTTCAATTACTTTTTTCATTAAAACTTTGGCAGGTTCCTCTTTCGGTTTTATCACTACTTCATTTAAATCAAAATTGTTGGGAATAAGATAAATATTATATTGCTGATTAAATTCTTTATTGAGCAATATGGTATCTGTTTTATACCCTATGTAGGTAATGATGAGCGTATCGAAAGGTATTGCAGATTGTATAGAAAATTTTCCTGCTTCATCCGTAGTAGTTCCTTTATGTGCATTTTTCAAAATAACATTGGAAAACGGAATGGGTTCGGAGGTGCTTTCATCTTTTACGGATCCTGTAATAGTAATATTCTGAGAATTGAGCAATATTGGAAATGCAATAAACAAGACCGCAAACAATAGTGATCGAATAAAAATAATATTATATTGCAACAGCAGCACGCACGTAATTTTTGTTAAAGTTAATTAATAATGCATGAAGAAGAAAATGTCTGCATGTCACAGCGCACTTACTTCCAGTATAGGTGTAAAAAAAGGGGAACGCTGATGACGCGGATTTTGCGGATTAAAAAGGGATAAAAAAAATGTTTTTTGATATGAAATAAAAAACAAACGCGAATCATTACTTACAGATGTCCAAAGGATAAACACAGAACGAAATTTGCAGCTATCTGGCATCAATTATCAGAATCTGCCTGTATATAAGTTGAAAAATTTACCTGTTGAGAAAAAGTTAGAAATGTTGTGTCCAATTTTCAATCAATAATGATCTCCCTTTTTTAACCTTAACCACCCCTTCCTTCCTTAGACCCTTAGATCCTTACCCTTCGAATCTTCTCCCTTCTCCTTTCGATTCTTCCTACATCGAATCTTCTCCCTTCTCCCTTCGAATCTTTTATAGATGTTTATATTTGATGATAAAATTCTTAATAATGAGCTCAGTCATGCGTCTAAGTCTAATTTCAACCCTATTTATTATGTCATTTTTCCACAATAAATGCAAAGGTCAAGCCGCGGTATTTGAGGTTGAATTTTTGGGACTTTCCGCAGAAGCCATTAGTGCTTTTAACCACGCAACAGACATCTGGAGTAACTATTTAGTAAGTGATGTTCCGATAAAAATTGTGGCGCATATGCAGCCTTTATTACCCGGACAACTCGGAATCACCTTTCCCAATGGGGAATTAAATTACGCAGGAGCGCCCTTTGCTGATGTATGGTATGCATCCAGCCTTGCAAATGCAATCACAGGTACTGATCTGAATGGAGATTTTGCGGATATTGAGATCTATTTCAGTTCGCTTGCAAATTGGTATTATGGCTTGGATGAAAATCCAGGTCCCACGCAATATGATTTTATATCCACCGTTTTACATGAAATTTGTCATGGACTTGGCTTTCTGAGTCTATCCAACAGATCGGGCAGCGTAGGTTCCTTCGGATTGATAGATGCTTCGGCATTTGCTCCGCTCACCACAACTTTTGTATGGCCTGCTTTGGATACTCTGCCTTCAGTTTTTGACATTTACCTCGAAAATGCATCCGGAACAATATTAACATCTCTTATAAATCCTTCTGCCGAACTGGGGACCGAAATAATAAGCAATCAGCTATTTTTTAATAGTCCCGAGGTAATCCTGGAAACAGGTGGAACAAGACCAAAAATATATGCACCGGGCACTTTTACGCTCGGATCAAGCCTTTCTCATTGGGATGAGGCCACATATCCGGTTGGAAACGAAAATGAATTTATGACCCCACAAGCAGCATCAGGTCATGCAAATCATCAACCCGGAATTTTAACGCTTACGGTTTTGGAAGAAATTGGGTGGGAAATAAATTATGATACTGCAAACATAACTTTAGAAAATATACATGAATCGGATGTGAAAATATTTCCGAATCCCACAAGCGACATATTATATTTTCAAAGAAATGAAAATATTAATTTATCGATAAGTATTTATAATACGACCGGAAATATTATATATGAGAAAATGGTTTTTGATGATATAATATCTATTTCGTTAAAAGATTTTGAGTCCGGAATGTATTTAATTAAATTGCAGGATGAGTTTGGAATTACGTATAAGAATATAATGAAGTTGTGATAAGTGTTTTGCGTAAAAAAATTCACGCAAAGCCGCCAACCTGCCGGCCGGTAGGCGGGGGCTCAAAGAAACAGCCAATAATACTTTTAAATAAACCTAATAAGCCTTTGCAGGAAAAAACTGATCACCAAGTCGTAAATATAATAGATTTTTTTCAATATTAACACATCCTGCATTTTTGCGCCTTAGCGACTTTGCGTGAAAAAAATTAAATATAATAACAACCGAATGCACAAAATTGTCAATAAACTTTATTGCAAAATGTATTTTTTTTAAGTTTCTCTTAAAATAATAACCCTTTGAATATTAAAGCAAAAATATATTCTCATCTCCTCAAAACAATTAATGATAAAATTTTTTCATTAGAAAATATTTTAAGGGAATTGAAAGAAAGTATTTCCAACGAAACAAAAAGTACTGCCGGTGATAAATATGAAACTGCAAGGGCAATGTTACATTTGGAGCAGGAAAATATAATCAAACAATTGTGGAATGCAACTGATCAGAGAAAGGAATTGGAACTAATTGATATAAGCAAAACCTCCTCCCTTGTTTTACACGGAAGTTTGGTAACCACCGATAACGGAACATTCTTTATAAGTATAGGATTTGGCAAGTTGGAGTTGGATTCGCAAACAATCACTGTCCTTTCCTCTAAATCGCCATTAGGGAGACAATTCACCGCAAAAAGTGTTGGCGACTCCTGTTATTTCGGGTCACAAACCTATGTAATAACATCTATCTCCTGAATATTTTTCGCCCATTTCTCCTCGATTTCGAGATTTTTTCGCTTTCTGAAAAAATAATTCAACCTTTTTTTCACCTGAAAATCCGTTAAATGACACTTTTAAAACAATGTAAATAATTGATAATCAATGTAATATATATTTTACATTGACAAATAGTATCCAATAAATTGAAATTTCTGTCTTACTGCCGTTGCCGGGATATGTAGAATTTTATAGCTGTAAGAGGTAACGATCTTACAAGGGTTAAACAAAGTTCTTCTTAGTTCTCATATTAGAGTCGCTAAACCGCACCAGCTCCTCGGTGCGGTTTTTTTTTAATCCAACTTATGGAAACGGTTGGCAGCGAAGCGACCCAACCTTTCCATTAGTTGGATTTATCCCGAATGGAAAATCATCTAAAACCTTCAAACCTATTTTAATTTTTAATTGAAAGAAAATCATCTTCTTAAGTATGTCTATTTTAGATTTTCTCATTCGGGATCTTTCCAATAGGAAATCATCTAAAACCTTCCGCCCCATTTTAATTTTCAATTTGAAAGAAAATCATCTTCTAAAGTATATCTATTTTAGATTTTC
>JAYSYX010000410.1:0-6740 GCA_043727235.1 Bacteroidota bacterium | reverse complement strand
TCTGAAGTTAAAATTTAATTTTGGTTGATAAAAAAATGGAATCTGTTTTCAGATCCCATTTTAAATTTTGAATTATTTATTATCGCCGAAGGCCGGCTGTTGAAATTCTCCATTCTCCATTCTCCATTCTCAATTCCCTACATATTCTTAATTATCTCCTCGCCAAACTCACTGCATTTCAACAGCGTAGCACCATCCATCAAACGATGAAAATCATAGGTAACACGTTTATTTGCAATAGCCTGTTCCATACCTTTTAATATGAGATCATTAGCTTCCTGCCAACCCATATATTCTAACATCATACATCCACTCAAAATAACAGAACCCGGATTTACTTTATCCTGATCGGCATATTTAGGAGCGGTTCCATGTGTTGCTTCAAAAATTGCGTGTCCGGTAATATAATTAATATTTGCACCGGGAGCAATTCCAATTCCTCCTACCTGAGCAGCGAGAGCATCACTTAAATAATCGCCATTTAAATTTAATGTTGCAATTACATCAAAATCTTCCGGTCTTGTAAGCACTTGTTGTAAAGTAATATCGGCAATTGCATCTTTAATAATAATTCCTGCGCCCGGTTTTCCTTCCGGTATAACATGCCATGGTCCGCCATCCAATGCCACTGCGCCAAACATTTCTCTTGCCACCTGATAACCCCAATCGCGAAATGCACCTTCGGTATATTTCATGATGTTGCCCTTATGTACTATAGTAACTGTTTTCTGTTTGAATTTTATTGCATAATCAATTGCAGAGTAGATCAAACGTTCACTGCCTAAAAAACTTACCGGTTTAATTCCGATACCAACCATGGTATCAACATCTCTTTGAGGGGCTCCAACACTTTCTAACTGTTTTTGCCAATCCATAGATTTACTCTTATCTCCAAAACGTATTTTTTCATACTCTTTTGGTGCATTTTCTTCTAACCAAATTAAAAATTTAGATGCAAGATCTCCATTCGCCTGCCAGTCGATACCTGTATAAATATCTTCCGTATTTTCTCTGAAAATTACCATGCTCACAAGTTCAGGATGTTTTACCGGCGAAGGAACTCCCGTAAAATATCGCACAGGTCGCAAACAAACATACAGATCAAGGATCTGGCGAAGTGCAACGTTTAATGAACGCATTCCTCCACCTACCGGAGTTGTAAGCGGTCCTTTAATTCCGACCAAATATTCTCTGAATGCATCCAGTGTTGCATCGGGAAGCCAATTTTGAGTTTGATTAAAGGCCTTTTCTCCTGCGAGAACTTCCATCCATTCTATCTTGCGTTTTCCGCCATAAGCTTTCTCAATTGCGGCATCAAATACCTTTACCGATGCCTTCCAGATATCTGGTCCGGTTCCATCACCTTCTATAAAAGGAATGATCGGATTATCGGGTACTGTTAATTTTCCATTCTGAATTGTAATTTTTTGCCCTGCCATTCGTAATTTCTTTTTTTTATTGTCCGCCGTTGTTGACTTACAGGCTGCAAAGGTAATTAATCCGCAGGCAGATTGCAGAAGTACAATAATATTTTTTTGTAATGTTACACGATGAATGAAAATCCGCAACTTAAAAGGGCATTGGGCTTATCTACCGCCATTCTTTTAGTGATCAGCTCAATGATAGGCTCGGGAGTTTTTAAGAAGATTGCTCCTATGAGCGAAACTCTAATGGACAATAACCTCATTTTGCTCGCATGGATTTTAGCAGGTGTGGTTTCTATGTTCGGAGTTTTCAGTTATTCTGGTTTGGCTAGCTTAACGGAAGAGGGCGGAGGCCAATTTGAATACTTCCGGATCATTTATGGGAAATTCTTTGCATTTTTATTTGGCTGGACCTGTTTTTTTGTGATACAATCTGCTTCCGTTTCTTCCATTGCATTTGTTTTTTCTGAATCCGTAAATAATTTATTTAATTTCAAAGATCCGACAGAAAGATTAAAGAATTTTGATCTGTTCAATTACATATTTCCTTTCCAAAATTCCGGTGTTAAGATCTTTGCCATTCTTACCATAATTACACTTACCATAATTAATTATTTCGGTGTTAAAAAAGGCGGGTTGTTAAATGATATTTTTTCTTATACAAAAATAGCAGGCATATTATTTCTGATTGTAGTTGGTTTTTTATTGGGAGGAAATGATGGCACTGTCGAGTCGGCAACTAGTCCTATTATTAAACCCGAAGATTTTAATCTCATTTCTGCAATGTTCACTGCAATGCTGATGGCTTTTTGGGCATATGATGGTTGGATCAATCTTGCTTACATTGGAGGAGAAGTAAAAAATCCTAAAAAGAACATTCCTATTGCAATTGTTGGTGGAACTGCAATAGTGATGATCATTTATGTATTGGTGAATTATGTTTATCTGAGGGTAATGCCGATAACTGATTTTATTGAAATTAATAATGCAGGAAATCAGATCGCTGCTGCTGAAGTTGCAAAAGAAATATTACCGGGAATAGGATTTACCATAATTTCCATTTTGATCATGATCTGTACATTCGGAGCTACTAATGCAAGTTTGATGAGTTCGCCACGTATATATCATCGTATGGCTTCTCAACAATTATTTTTTAAAAATTTTGGGCAAGTACATCCTAAATATCATACCCCACATATTTCTCTATTTTTCCAAATGATCTGGTGTAGCATTTTAGTTATTTCAGGTACCTTCGACCAATTAACCGACATGCTCATTTTTGCATCTTTTATTTTTTATGGTGCAGGTGCTTTGGGTTTGATAATTATGAAAAGAAATGGAAAGATCACAGCAAAAGTATTTGGTTATCCTTATGTGCCTGCTATTTTTGTTTTGTTTTGTATTTGTCTTACCATCAATACAGTGATAACAGCTCCAGAGGTTAGTTTAACAGGGTTGAGTTTTTTCTTGATCGGAATTCCGGTTTATTTTTATTTGAAAAAACAATATGCCCTATCCGAAAAATAATTTATTTTTTATATAATAAAAAACCCAACAGTATTTATTCTGTTAGGTTTTTTATTCTTCAAGTATTTTATTATTCAATCTACTTAAAAAAGAAAGGGGGTCCTATTTGGACACCCTTTTCTTAGATAATACCTCTCTTACAGCCAATTATTAGAAGTATCAATCTGTCAGCACAACCAGAAACTTGCTTGATTTCCAGAATTCATCCGGATTATCAATTGTAATTTCTTCAATTGTTTTTTCACCTTCTACTACTGTATAAGAAGAAGTAGAGTGGGTAGTTATTACTTTTGCACTTTTAGAGTTGATAGATAATTCTTTAAAGTTTCTGATATCAACTTTTGTAAAAGCACTAGCATCAAAATTGTTTACTAATTCTTTATTAGTACCTATACCTATAAATCCACCTTCTTTATCAACAACTCCAAGTTCTTTTAATTCTTTGTATGTTCCGGCAATATAGTATGCAGTATTCAGATCTTCTGTTTGTTTAGCAATTACATTTGCCTGTTCAACAGTTTGCACTTCCAATTGTTGTTTTGCAGTAGACACAGTTGTTAATTCTGTATTTAAAGATACGATCTGGTAATTCGCTTTTTCTAATTCACCTTTCAGTGCAAGAAGATCAGATTCTTTAATAGTTAACTGTTCATTCAACATCGCTATCTGTTCATCCAACTGTTTAACTTTCAAATTGCTGTTCTTATATTTTTTATCCAGTTCAGCAACTAATTTTTTGTTCTTTTGAATCAATTCATTTAATGTGTTGATACTGGCGATCATATCCTGTTTTTGTTGTTGTTTTGATCTGCCTTCGCTGTTTAAGTTGGAATTAATAATTCCTTCTGTTCTTTTGATCTCCATTAATGAAGAATCAATTTCGTTCATCATCCCCATATACTCTCCGATCTCATTAACAGCGGCATCCCATCCTAATTTATATTCTGTGCTTTGATTTGACAAATCGCTGTTTTGTTTTGTAAGGTCATCAATTTTACCTTGGTTACATGCGAATAAGAAAGGCATAAGTCCGAACACTAAAAGATATTTTTTCATAATTTTTTAATTTGATTTATATATTGAAAATAATTTGCCAAGTATTGTAAATTGCCTGTAACCCTTTAGAATCAGGCATTATAAAAATAATTTATAAAAGTAGATATATATACTTTGTGGAATTACTCCTCATTATGTGGAAAATCTATTGGTATGTTTTCAATAACATACACACTATCTTTGAACCCAAGTGCAAAATCCTAACCTAGATCCAACCGAAGACAGTTTATCAAACTCTGAAAAAGAGCTGGAAAAAGTACTTCGACCACAGGGCTTTTTTGAATTTCAAGGTCAGGATAAATTGGTGGATAATCTCAAAGTATTTATTACCGCAGCAAAACAACGCGGAGATGCGCTCGATCATGTTTTATTGCACGGCCCTCCCGGATTAGGAAAAACAACCTTATCCTATATAGTTGCTAATGAATTAGGGGTTAATATGAAGATCACCTCTGGTCCGGTTTTAGAAAAACCAGGTGATCTTGCAGGTTTATTGACCAGCCTTGAAGCCCGTGACGTGCTATTTATCGATGAGATACACCGATTGAGTACTGTTATCGAAGAGTATCTTTATCAGGCTATGGAGGATTTTAAGATCGATATTATGATCGAATCAGGCCCTAATGCACGTTCCATCCAGATAAACCTGAATCCTTTTACACTTGTTGGTGCCACAACAAGATCGGGTATGTTGAGTTCACCCTTGCGTTCGCGTTTCGGCATAACTTCACGCATTGAGTATTATAAAACCGATGTATTACAACAGATCGTTGAACGTTCCTCTGATATTCTCAACACCAAGATCACTTCCGATGGAGCATACGAAATAGCCCGCAGAAGCCGCGGAACTCCGAGAATTGCAAATAATTTATTGCGCAGAATAAGAGATTTTGCCCAGGTTAAAGGAAAGGGTGTAATTGATATTGAAATTGCAAAATTCGGTTTGAACGCTTTAAATGTGGATGAACATGGCCTTGATGAGATGGATAACAGAATACTTAACGACATTATAGAAAAATTCGGCGGTGGACCGGTTGGACTAACTACCATAGCTACTGCAGTGGGAGAAGAACCAGGTACTATTGAAGAAGTTTATGAACCATTTTTAATACAGGAGGGATACCTGAAACGCACTCCCAGAGGAAGAGAGGCCACAGAGAAGGCATACAAACATCTCAACAAAATTCCTCCTTCAGCAAACTATAAATTATTTGAATAACGGACTTTAAGCATCTTATTGTTATCAATTCTCGTCTCAATTTAAACAAATACTCAGAAAAATTATTTATATCTTTACAAATTATTCCAAAGAAATCAAACCCATCAAAACAAACCGTTTAAAATGAAACTATTTAAATACTTCTTAACGCCCTTTGTTGCTTTTTTCGGATTAACAACAATTCATGTTACTGCCCAAAGCAATTGCGATTTCCCAAATACCGGATTACTCCCCGTTCTCGACCACCAAACAGGAAATTATCTCGGTTATCAGGCCGGTTTATATCCGGGTGGAACCAATGAACTTACAGGACCACACTTAAAAAGTGGTAAAACCATTGCAAACGGTATAAAACCGCTGGATGGTGATGGTAATATCAACTTCGGCGATGGAGTGGTTTTGGTTGCAGGATTCGGGCCATCTGTGCCCGGACATATTTACAACAAATTTGTTGAGCATGTGCGCACACCTTCTGATAAATATGACCTTAATCCATGTCTTGATGCCTTGAATTTATGTATTGGAGGGAAAGACCTTGGTTATGCCACTGTTGATTCAACCTCAAACGACTATTGGGAGACTCTCGTACAAAAAGTGTATGATGTTGGATATACACCCGAACAGGTGCAGATAGGCTGGATGTACTTTAATTCAAAAGGATTAACAGAACCACCAATATTTCCGGATAAAGCATTGGAAACAAAAGCTTTGGATATTATTTTTATAAATAAGTCGAAGGAATATTTTCCGAATCTGAAAATAATGTACATCAGTTCAAGACATTTCGGTGGTTATGCTGATACAACTATAGTCGAATATTATTCTCTTGCTGAACCCACTTCTTATCAAAATAGCTGGACCGTTAAATGGCTCATTGAGGATCAAATAAATAATTCTAATCCAATGCTGCAATACAAGGGCGCAAATCCAAAAGCACCCTATATAATGTGGGGCCCTAATTTCTGGTGCGACGGTGATCAAAAACGTGATTACGATGATAAAAAATATATATGTGAATTATCCTATTCCGCTGATGATGGTTATCACCTGAGCGATCAGCAGGATTCTAAAGATGCATTGGATATTCTTGATGTTATGTATTACGGAGCAGTAGGTAAACAATTTGCAAAAAATAGCGCAATATGGGAAAATTGTATTCCCTGGTTAGATACATTGGCCGGTGGCCTGAGAGAAAAACCCGAACTTGCAACTTTCGATAATATTACAATTTCTCCAAATCCGGGTTATAATGAATTTTATATCGGATTGCCAAATGAAAATTATCCCGCTGATATAACTATTTTAAATGAACTGGGCCAAGTAATAGATAAATTTTATCACGAAGAAAATTTTTCTACATCAGTTCTTATCGATATGAGCGGAAAACCAAATGGAATTTATTTCGCAAAAGTGATGATGAATAATAAAATATCAACTCTGCGATTTATTAAACAGGGATAAATTAATTAAAATATATTTTGGAAAGGGCGTCATTTGTTTGTCGCCCTTTTTTT
>JAYSYX010000409.1:0-6744 GCA_043727235.1 Bacteroidota bacterium | reverse complement strand
GTGAAACAAATCATGTGATCTATGTTACTGAAACAGGTTGGTATTATGTAACAGTGGCTAATATTTATGGTTGTGTGGGAATGAGTGATTCAATGTTTATTGAAATATTCCCTACTCCTCCACCAATAATTACAGGCCCGGATACAGTTGCACTTTGTCCTAATGAAGAATTTACTTTATATGCTGATGGAGGCGATGGTCTAATGTATCAGTGGTATCGTGATGGTTTGATCATACCTGGTGCAACAGGAAGTTCTTATACCGGTGATATTGCCGGAGTTTATACAGTTATTTCAAACAATCTGATTACAGGTTGTACTACCCCGCCATCTCAGGTTGTGGTAGTGATTAACTATCCGTCACCAAAAACACCTATTAAATATATAGGTAGTTTGGATTTATGTTGTGACGATCCAACTGTTGAATTCCTTGCATTACCGGAAGACGGAAATACCTACCAATGGTATATAAATAACATTCCGATTCCTGGTGCAACCGGAACAGTTTATTTTGCAACTGAACCCGGAGTTTACAGATATTCTGCAACCAATGAATTTGGATGCACAAGATTCTCAAAAGGAATTGTGGTAACATGCGGTTGCGGTAAATTCGGTGAATTCAATCAAGAACCAATTTCGGAATTTGAAATTTATCCGAATCCGAACTTTGGAAATTTCAACATTGAATTTAATTCAATTGAAAAACAAGATGTCTTAATCCAAATTACTGATATCAGCGGAAGAATTATGTATTCTGAAGTTGCAAGTGAGGTAACAGGAAATTTCAATAAAGAGATATCTTTTGAAAATGTTCCGAAAGGCATGTATTTCGTTAACATCATAACCGGTGATTTTTCATCTGTTAAAAAGATTGTGATCAACTGATCAGTCGAAAATACATTTTAAAAAAAAAGAGGCTGCCCAAAAGGCAGCCTCTTTTTTTATTTTTACCTGCTATAATAATAAGGCCAAACCAATCCTACCTACAATTTTCTCCCAAAAATCCCTAAATTCGTCTCAAATTTCCTTTTAACCCTAACCCATATGCAAAAGCACTTCCCCACACTCTAATCCGGTATTTGATAAATTAATAGTTGAATTCTATTCTTCGCAATAAAACATTGATATTCGAATAATTAGCACACTCGGTGAAATTATATTGGCCGATAATGTTTCAAGAACTGACAAATTAATTTTGGGTGTAAATTATCTTATACCTGGTTTATATTTTATGGAATTATCCATAGAAAACCAAATGATAAATAAATCCTTTGTAAAAGAATAAAAGTTTACGAACTACTCTGCAATGAATTTTGAACGCTCGATTTAAAATACAAATCTAGTAATTCATTATTCAAAATAATTGCCATAAGTAACAAGATATTCCTCCAGATATTTTATTTCCGCATCACAATCTGATTTACAATCCCTCAAAACCGCAAGCTGATTTTTAACCGGAATTAAAAATGCATGCAGTTGTTCATGTGCCTCACCTGACATGGTACATCTTTCGAATATTAAATTAAATTCGTTGAATAACGACAAATAAGTATTTTCTAATTGCGAAGCATCGCCGTTAAAATGTGAACAGATATTTTGCATGGTTTTTATTCCTTCTGTTGTTTCCGCATTTGCGATCCATTTTTTGCCATGATCCAATTGAATTTCAGCACTGCTTATTGTCTCTTCATGGTGTTCCGGGGTTTCCTTTTCCGACTTCGTGTTGCAACTGAACGCAAATAGCGATAACAGAATAAGCAACAGGTTTTGTAATTTTCTCATACCGGTAAAGGTATTCTGAGTCACTATTACATTTGATGATGAATATCATGGTGAGTGGTGAGTGGTGAATGGTGAGTGGAAAGTGGTGAATGGTGAGGGACACATATACCCAGGATGTGAGTCTTTCGCTCTCAGCGAAGGTCTCACTAATGCAAAAAACCCAAGTGAGGCTCCCACTTTTTCAGTGGGGGTCTCACTAAAACGAAGACAAAATGAGTAATGAGTTATGAGTAATGAGTTGGATCTGCATTGCTGAAACTTTAATCTTCCAATTTATAACTAAAAGTAGTTGGGTGAATGGTGAGTGGTGAGTATGCTCCGAGCTATTAAGACTTTCCACTTTTTCGGTGGAGTTATCTCTAATGCGAAGACAAAATGAGTAATGAGTTATGAGTAATGAGTTGGATCTGCATTGCTGAAACTTTAATCTTCCAATTTATAGCTAAAAGTAGTTGGGTGAGTGGTAAGTAGTGAGTATGCTCCAAGATATTAAGACTTTCCACTTTTTCGGTGGAGTTATCTCTAATGTGAAGACAAAATGAGTAATGAGTTATGAGTAATAAGTTGGATCTGCATTGCTGAAACTTTAATCTTCCAATTTATAGCTAAAAGTAGTTGGGTGAGTAGTGAATGGTGAGTGGTGAATGGGGAACTATGCTCCGAGATAGTGAGGCTCCCACTTTTCCAGTGGGGGTCTCACTAAAACGAAAACAAAATGAGAAATGAGTTGGATCTGATGGTGTGAAAAACTTTAGGCTAGCCTCCAGGCTTCTCGTTACTCACTTGTCCACCGTAGCTTTAGCGAAGGCGGACGATTCACGCCGCCCCCCTACTCCTTCGGCTTCACGATCTGAAATATCCGTGAAAGATTAAATCCGAATCGAATTTCACCTTTTAACCAGTCACCTTTGGTATCAGCTAAAAATGCGCGTTCATTCATTCCTACGGCATTGCTGAAATGTAATTGAAATACGTGCCCGCCTGTCTCAATATCCACTCCAATTGAAAGTGGATTTATGGCTGTGCTATCTGTAGTATTAAAAACATAAAAATAATCACCTGTTAGTGCAAGGCGTTGTGTGATTTTTATTCTTCCTCCAACTCCCAAAGAATAAAGATCATTTGGTTCTGATTCGAGATCAACTAAATTTCTGTGTAAATATGTTGGCGATAATTGAAGGGTTAATCTGTCGCTGAATTTTCTTCCGATAATTAATTGATTATAAAATGCCAAACGGGAAGAAAAATAATTTTTAATATCGGGATTTTCCCATTTCATTCCGTCGCATGTTACACCACCAACATATAATAAGGAAAAGGGATGATTTTTTTCTCCCGTCGACTGATGCATTATTCTATATTTTACAAAAGCATCCAATTCTTTTCTTGAAGTACTCCGTCCCACCCCAACAGTCCAGTTCTTAGTAATACCATAATCAAATCCCATTCGCATGCTTGCCGCATCCAAACCGAAAAATTCGTATGCACCTCCGCTAACCTCTCCAAATCTATGTAAAATTCGAAAGTCGAGTGTGCCTTTCGCGATCATTTCCATCGATTGGCCATTAATAACCCTTGAAGATTTAAAAGCATTTTTGGCATATTCGGTAGTGGGTTCCTCTTCTCCGAGCAGGTCTAAAAGGTCCTGCGCTTTTAAAAATGTGCTGGCTGAAACGAAGATAATAAAGGCGAGTAAAACATTTTTCATAATTTGGTTTTTAGTGAAGCAATAAAAATAAAAAAAAATCCTGAATGCTTTACACATTCAGGATTTTAAAATGTTAATTAAGTGGATCCAGCGAAACGTCGACCGTGATCGTTGCTTCCTTATTAATATTTGCTGCAACCACTGAAGGTATCGAAATATTATAATCAGATAACAGCACTTTAAATTTAGAAGTACCTGTCACTTTTCCACCCTTTACTGTAAATGTACCCTTGGCAGTTGTTGCTTTAGTTACACCGTGAATAGTAAGATCACCTGATATATTAGCATTATATGTCCCATCGGTAGCGAATTTAATATCGCTAAAATTATCGATCTTGCCTTTAAAAGTCGATTTTGGATAAGTATCACTTTCTACGTAATTCTCATTAAAATGTTCTTCCATCAAAGCTTTTTCGAAAGTAAATGCCTTCATTAATACTGCAAATTCCATAGCTCCGGTCTTGGTATCAACTACACAGGTGGCTTTTTTATTAACAGCAGTAATGGTCTCCATTTCACCGGAAGCATCAAAATTAATTGTTCCGGTTTTTGTGAATATCTTGTCCTGAGCAACTAAAAAATTACCGGACAAGATCATGATCGTTAATGCAAAAATTATTCTTTTCATATTGTTTTTATATTTGTTTAAAGTTTTATCTATTTATCAACTGCACATCTTATCAGCACAACATCCATCAATACTCCAGTGCAATATCCTTTTACAGTTATTGTGCTTCCTTCTGCCACATCTTTCGCATCGTCGTTATGTCTTTCATCCATTTGACATGTAACACTGCTTAATTCACTATCGCCACTTAATATAATAGTATATGCGCCTTTATCATCTTTCTCAATTCCTTTTACCACACCTGAAACAGCAATTACCTTATCGAGATACATCCCGTTTGCTTTTGTTTCATCCTCTCCGAATATTTTTGTTAGTTCCTCCGATTTAATAATTACATCGGCATCAGCTTCAGAAACATCAGCTGCGCCTCTGTTGTATTCTTTTAATCCGAAATAAAGGCCAATTCCGCCTACAATGACAATAAAGAGTAAAATAACTTTCCAATACTTTTTCATAGTTGTTTAGGTTTTAAATGTTATACTAATATCGTTCCACCTTTTATTAAATGGAAGTTGATGTATAACAAAAGTATGTATAATTTATAATAAGGCTTAAAATTAAATGTATATACACTAATCATATAACAAATCGCATATTGCATAAGTTCCGTTTTTTACGGAATTTCAGGCCATCAGCAGATTATATACACAAAGATGTTTCACTCCGGGATGAGATACAACTACAGATTCGATCCGTTTCCAAGAAAGGTTTAATTTTTGTATTCCGGCAATACCCTTCTCTAAACTGTGAAGTTCTCCCTAAAGTGAGGTGCAGTCGGCTTTTTAAGTAACCGATTCAATGACTTACTTGCTTAAAGTTTTTCAGAATTTCCAAAAAATAATGCACTTTCTCTCAATAAGATCTTTTTAAAAAAGAAACACGGGGGCCGCTGAATTTGCCGTGCTGAACATTGATAACTTTCAAATCCAATACAGATCCACCCACAGTTGCTGATTCTGCATATCTCGTATACATCTCGTAAATTTGCCCCATGGTATTTCTTGACTTCGAAAAACCCATTGCCGAGCTGTATGAAGAATTGGAGAAGCTGAAGCATATGGGTGAAAAGCAAAAGATCGATATTACTGTTCCGGCTGCAGAATTGCAAGAAAGGATCTCCAATCTCAAAAAGGATATCTACAGCAATCTTTCCGGCTGGCAGAAAGTGCAACTGAGTCGTCACCCAGACAGACCTTATTCGCTTTTTTATATAGAGAAAATGAGTGAAAACTTTGTAGAACTGCATGGTGATCGCAATGTAAAGGACGACAAGGCCATAATTGGCGGTTTCGGAAATCTTGATGGACAAGCAGTAATGTTTATCGGACATCAAAAGGGAATCAATACAAAAATGCGTCAGTTCCGCAATTTCGGAATGGCAAATCCCGAAGGCTATCGCAAAGCTTTAAGATTAATGAAATTGGCCGAAAAGTTTAATCGCCCTATTGTTACTTTAATCGATACCCCGGGCGCATATCCGGGACTGGAAGCTGAGGAACGAGGACAAGCCGAGGCAATAGCGCGTAACTTATATGAGATGACGCTGTTGAAAGTTCCCGTTATTTGCGTTATTATAGGTGAGGGTGCCTCCGGTGGTGCATTGGGCATAGGCATTGGCGACCGAGTCTTTATGTTGGAAAATACCTGGTATTCGGTTATTTCACCGGAGTCATGTTCCAGTATTTTGTGGAGGAGCTGGGATTTTAAGGAGACTGCTGCTGAAGCATTAAAACTGACCGCTGCAGATAATTATAAAAATAAGATAATAGACGGTATCATAAAAGAACCTGTTGGAGGTGCGCATTCAGATCCTGAGGAAATGGCAAAACTCCTAAAAAAACACCTTAAAAAACACCTAAAAGAATTGTCTGCAATTGAAGCTGAGGATAGAATTAATCAACGCATTGAAAAACTAGGTTCAATGGGCATGTATGAGGAAATAAATAAAGAAATACCTTCTGAATAATTTAAGGGTGGTGATAAGAAAAATAAAAAATAGATTATTTGGGAGATTTATCCGCTCCAAACCATATACAGATACCCATGCAAGACAAACAATAGAATATGACCAGATTAAAACAATGGCATTTTTAGTAGACGGATCAAACCCTATTGCTTTAAGAGAATTATTAAATACTGTACACAAATATGTTGCTGACGGAAAAAAATTATTCTTTTTTGGATATGTAAAAAAATTACCTCCATTCGAACAGGAAGAAATTATCTGGATCACACAAAAAGATATGAACTGGTTTGGAATTCCAAAAACACCAAAAATTAAACATTTTATTGAACGTGAATTTGATGTTCTTATAAATACCTCCATGAAAACTATCCGACCACTTGAATATGTATCCACCTACTCAAAATCAAAATTGCGCATCGGGAAATTTGACGATAAAAAAACTTTTTGTTATGATTTTATGATGCACCTGGAGAATGATAATGTGTATGATTATTTGGTGCAGGTGGAGAGGTATTTGAGGATGGTGAAGAGCAATTGATAATTGATAATTGATAATTGATAATTGATAATTTAAACAGCCGGGATAACGGAATCATTTGGGCTTTTCGCTCCGAATTAAAGGATGAAAAAATTGACAATTGACAATTGACAATTGACAATT
>JAYSYX010000408.1:0-2686 GCA_043727235.1 Bacteroidota bacterium | reverse complement strand
AAAAATGAGCATCCATAAAGTGTGTAAGTAAAAATTGTTTAGCGGTTCAGCTTTTAATGAAAAATTGATAAAACATTCTCGGTCGCCCTCATAACACCTGCAACGGCGTGTGCTGGTTGAGGGCTGGGCTTGTGGGAAATGGGAAGACCTGCAGCGGAAAAAAAAACGGCGTGTGCTGGTTGAGGGCTGGGCTTGTGAGAAATAGGAAGACCTGCACCGGAAAAAAAAATTATTGTAGATTTTATTTTTTTTGATTTTTTAATTTATAAATGTTTTGTTTCACTTTGCTGCTGTTATAAACCGCTGGGATTATTTGTCACCAGTGGCCTGCCTGCGGCAGAACACCTGCGCCAGTGGGGTGCAATAGGGAAAAATATTTTTCGATACTTACTCAAATGACTGCCGGTAAGTTTGAAGGAATTCATAAACATTGATGAATCCATCGAAATCGACAGTTCCCAATTGATCTTGTATGGTCTGATTTATAAAATAATCATCAGCATATTCAGCGAGGTAGTCCTTGATTTGAATGTTGTATTTGTTTGTAATTTTTAGAAATATTTCTCCCTCCATATTATCAGGCATACTGACGGATACAATATCTTTTGGATTAAGGAAATTGTATTTTCCATCATTATCGTAAAATGAAAAAGCATCTTCTTTATAATTTTTGAGAGACTTAATCAATCTAGTATCTAAACTTATTGACTGCCTTGTATGAATTTTACCTTTCTTACTTTCAGGTATTGAATTTGGAAATATCTTGATTCTTCTGTAATCCTCTTTCTTAATAAATATAACTTCATTTTTGTGATCTATGACATGTAATATTCGTGAAAATGGACCATTTAAATTTTTGAAGTCAACATAGAAATGAGGCAAGTTATTGACTATATCACCTTTTTCATCGGTTATTACAATATCTTCAAATTTTAAGAGACCCCACACAGAAACCTTGACCTGCCGGTGTTTACGAAAATACTCCCAAAAGTCTCTAACCAAATTATTATTGTTCATTTTTGATATTCTTTCCTCTTCCGTTTCATGTTCCTCATACAGTTTACTCAAGTCAACTTGAGTAGTATAATCCCACTCCTTGCTTATTTTATCTAGATAACCGTAATATTCATGTAACTCTAACCAGATGCCATGAACGTTGTATGTTTTAAAATGATATCTCCCCCATCGTGGTCTTTCCAAAAAATCGCTGTACTTATCTTCAAAAGGGTAATGTATATCATTAATGTCCCGAACTAAAATCTCATTTTGGATCTGATTTTCCTCGCCAATCATTTTCATAACCCGATTCTTGATCGCAACCCGAGATCGGATTTCCATGGTTCGGCTTCTTTTTTTTGAAACCAATGAAATTCCGAAGAATGTAAAAAGTATTCTGTCATATTTTGGCATATGAAGCATATCTTCCAGTTCTGCTTTCCCCCAAAGGTAAAATTCCATCACGCCCAAATTCTTCAAAGATTCTCTAAAAATATCATAGGATTTCTTGGAGAAATTTGCAGACGCAACTAGTATATATCCGTAAGGCGGCGTGTTTAAGTCAACGCCACTCGAAATGATACTCGATACTTTCTGTGGCCCAATTTCACTTTCCCTTTTACATTGTATCATCCACAAATTCCCATCCATAGGAAACGATATTGAAGATGTCAAATTCAAATCATCATCCTCAACTTCAGAATAATAATTTGAAACTTTCTCATACCCTCGAATGTCAAATCCATCATCACTACCACTTCTTCCTGTGGCTTCTATACTTTGCCAATCCTTATAATCATAAATCAATTCTCTAACTAGATCCTCAAATCTATGAGGATCCAAATCTTCAAAATGAATTGGACCATAAGTCCTTGTTATGTTAGGTTTCTTCATTTCTATTTTTCATTAAATCAATTGTTGCCTACAAATCATTGGGACAAGGATGCTCAATATCATTATAACAGCTGGTAAAAGCAACATCACCCTACCGCAGCAATAAAAATGGTTGGGTTATCGGCTAAAGGCGTTGGTCAGAGACCAGACGCCAGCAACTACCGACGGCGGCCAAAGAACACTGGAGCCAGTGGGGGACTAACAGTTATTACGCTTGCAAAAAGGAACAATTACTGATAGACGACTACCTCATAAACCATCGGTTGCATTTCAACGTAAAGGCTGTTAAAGAGTGAACTTGCTTGCTTCATATAATTCAATAACCTATCAATTTTTTTGATACTCCCTTTATTCAAGTCTTCATTTTTACCAAATTTAAAATTGGACGTAATATTATCTGCTTTAGTTACAAAATCAATATCGTAACTATCTCCATAAGCATGTTTAACAGCAGTTACCTTAATTGTGGTAAGTCCAGACCTTAATTCAAAGGATTTCATCTTTGCTCTTTGTAACTTATTTGAAACTAAATCCCTGATATACTTTAATTGTGTAGATACTGTATCAAAAGTGTTAGCTTGAATAGGTATTAGCTTACCGCTTATTTGATCAAGAGTCACCCTGTCTGTGTAAAGGATAGGCTTTTTAAATTCTGCGTCCAGAAGCGCAATTTTTTGGCCAAAACCCGTGAGTGAAATAAATAAAAGAAAGGTAGATAAATACGTTTTCATATTTCGATAGTTTATTACAATATACGTAGTATTTCTTTTTGATCCATTCGGTAGGCTTTGACGGC
>JAYSYX010000407.1:0-6768 GCA_043727235.1 Bacteroidota bacterium | reverse complement strand
GAATTTGAAGTGGAGCCAAACTTTTTTCCATACTATGGTCCATCATATTATGATCCACTGTATATACTACCTTATTGGCACCATTTTTCAATTTCCGTCACTCCTGTATTAAATAAACCATCCTGCGATAATTTTATACTACTCGAAACATAAGTGGAAGGATTTTGAAAAATAAGATTTTCATCCGTATCATAAATTCCGAACCAAAATTCAACATTTGAAGATGCGGGTAACTCCACCGGAGAAAAATAATCAGCACGAATTGTATCGATACGAATTCCGTCCGTATCATTTTGATAGGCGATGAATCCATACGTTGTTGGTTGAAAATCGGCAAGTGTGGGTGACTGACCAAATACATCACGTGCCCCATCCAATATCCAATCGATAATTATTTGCCTTTCATTGGGATATAAAGTATCATACAACGGCATGCGCCCAAGTATTTCATCTTCAGTGGTTATTCGTTCATACAACCAGGAATAGGCAGTATCTCCGGGAACAACACGCCAGCTAAAGGTTCCGTCTGCATCATTTTTAATTACAGGTGCATACACCAATGTATTATATGCACTTTGCACAGTTCTGAAATCAGGTTCAAAGGAGCCATCATGACATCCGGGAACTCCACAAGTCTGACTGAAAATATATTTATGTAAACCCAAAAAACTATTGGAGTCAACTGGTACTTCATCCAATACGCCGTTTGTATAATCAATAGTATCAAAAGGATTGAATGGAAGTTCAGGTTCAATTCTAATAATTTCTTTTTTACAACTGTTTATCATTACAACAATTGCTACCACAAATAAAAATATTTTAACTGAGCTTTTCATTTTATACAAATGCCTGTTCTAAAACGGAACCTGATAAATATCCACCGGGAATATTGTCTTTAAATCCTAAAATATGAGCAATAGTTGGTACTATATCAATAGTTTCTCCAATTGGGTCTTCTGCATCACCAATTTCCAATCCCTGATTTACAACAGAAGGAGGACCAACAATTAAACTGAAAATATCACGTGAATTTTCATCACTTGTATGATCATAGGCAAATAATCCATTGGCATCTGCAATTGCATTTGCCGACATATTTCTACCATGTTCCGGAATACAGATCATAATAGTATCATTCGCCATTTCAGGATCACTTTGAATTTTATCCCACAACCAACCTACTCCATAATCTGCTCTGTGCAAATAAGAAATATATTCGCTGAAATTGGTATGACAGATATCGAGATTTGTAGTATTAATTACCATTAATTCAGGATGAAACTGCTGCAGTACTTTCCAGGAGACTGCAATATTGGAAAGATCTCCGGTTATCTGATCAAAAGGAATTCCAGCTGGCAAAGGCCATTCTATAGGAATTTCACCTTTAATTAATTTTAAAATAAAATCCTGAATTGCAATCCTATCTTCAGCAATATTAGAAATACCCGGAATATCGGAAACCGATTTATCAAAATTACTATCGAGGAAAGAACGTATAGTTGCGAGTCTGCTCAACTCATCGGGATGCATTGCATTTAAGGTAGAAAAATAATCGAAACCAA
Source organism: Bacteroidota bacterium (assembly GCA_043727235.1). Taxonomy (GTDB): domain Bacteria; phylum Bacteroidota; class Bacteroidia; order Chitinophagales; family BACL12; genus UBA7236. The sequence goes on along the minus strand of JAYSYX010000407.1, from coordinate 5,206 downwards.
TATTTCCGAAAGTAGTTAAAGGACTTATATGATTTGCACCATACAAGGATCCGTATCCAGGAGAATTGCTGTAATTTAAATTTACATATGGGCCAAGGTCAAGCGACATCCACCATGCATTTAAAGCACTCTTAACTGGGTCGTTATGTTTGCGATAATATTCAAAAATAGTTGGCATCTCCGGATTCACATATAAGTTAAGACTTTCAGGAGTGTAATTTCCGGTGATGATAGCAGTATGTCCGTTAAAATGTCCCGTAGGTCCACTCGCATATCGCATATGTTTAAATAAAGTACCTTTAGTAGATAATGGTGCAGGTGCAACGGTATCCCAAATATTATAGACAAGATTGGAAACCGGCGATGCTCCCGATAACATATTGCGCATTATATTTCCTGTTGGTCCTGCTCCCTGATTTATTAAATATTGTTGTTCTACGGTTTCCTGATTGCGAATCCCACCCCCAAAAATCACCAATACCACATGATTTGCCAGTCGAACTCCCGAGCTCCTCGAAAAAGTGCCTGCAGGAAGTATATACGGAGAAGCTATCAAGCCTGCCGCTGCCATCGCCGAATTTCGAATAAACTTTCTTCTGTTCATAATTAATTGATAATTGACAATTGATAATTGACAATGTTCTTGCATTGAAATTTTGATAATTCACTAAACATCGTTTGTCCATTCATAATTACCGGTTTAATTGATAATTGATAATGTTCTTACATTGAAATTTTGATAATTCACTAAACATCGTTTGTTCATTCATGATTATCGATTTAATTGATAATTGACAATTGATAGTTGATAATGTTTCCGCATGGAAACTTTGATATCACCAATAAGCTTCCTTCGTTCATATAAAATTATCGTTACTAAACAATGCAATTAGAATTATACTTATCCTTCCTTTTATTTTTCTCGCTCAGACCTCACAGGTTAAAAAAAACCTGGTAGGTCGAAGGCATTATCGGGTTCAATTATCAATTGTCAATTATCAATTCTTTTTTTGGCTGTTTAATTATCAATTGTCAATTATCAATTATCAATTGCTAATAAAACATATATTCATTACTCAACAAAAACGCCCTAAAAACATCTGTTACAGTTATATCTTCATCGTTTTCTATTATGTTATTCAAACTATATTTCTCATAGGCTGTTGGGTTGCGCAAATAGAAACGCAAGTAAGACTCATCAATAAATGCATCAACATCATCCCGCATTTCTGCATTGGTCGGGAACATAGCGGTTACCAATGGATCCTCGAGCATCGCATTTAAGATCAATTCATTCACAAGTGTTTTATCACCAATGGACAATCGAAAAACCACCAGATTATCAAGAATGGTAGTTGGTATACTCGAAAATGCAAGATTGCTGTATAGACTAGAAATATATTGAATGGGGGTTTTTAAACGGTCTTTTTCAGTATTGGATTGGTAAACAGGAACGGTATCTATCTGATAAATGATATTATCATAGATCACCTCTTCCACTATTTGTTTTTTACAGGAGGAAACAAATAATGTAAGCCCGATAATAATAAATAAAAAGTATTTTGCAGAAATTACATTATTAGAAACCCGCATATTCCTCAGATATTAAAAGTTTAATTTTTACACTGTTAAAATGATTTACCGCCATCATTTCCTGTCCGTAAATATCCATTTCTTCGCTATTTGGTGCCCGTGCCATTAAGGAATTAAAAACATCTATGGTCTGACCCTGATAAAATTCCGCGGAATGAATTACGATATCAATAAAATCGGCTTTGGAACTTCCATCCTGTAAAAACAATTGACTTGTTGCACCATCTACCATTGCAACAGCATCAAGCAGCTCATCATCTGTTGGATATCGGTGAAACAAATTTTGAAAGCAGGAGGTAACAAAATTCTCACTGCCCATATTCACCATATCATAAAAATAATTATTGACGAAACGTCCAAAATATTCATCAATAAAAATATCTCCTTCAAACAGATCAACATGGGCTGTAGACAATAAAATCAATTTTTCATTTTCTATTGTATAATAAAGTGCCTCCACTTCCAAACCGGTATCATTATAAAGATCTATAAGATAAACCCAATATTCGATCTGCGATTTAAGTGAAAAACTATCCAGTGCCACTAGATATCTTTGTGTAGTTAAAACATTTATATTTTTATAATAGTCCCAGGTTCCCATCATTTCCTCCACTATATCTTCACGCGCTGCTGAAGAATATTCAAATTCAATTAAATAATCAGAGTGTTCAATGAGTTCGCCCTCCGTGGCTGCTCTTCCAAACAGATCGATATACAAATTATTTATATAACTATTGAGCGAAATTTGGGAAACACCATCCGCAGGGGGTGCTACATTCCCGTCAATAATAAGATCTTCATGTATGATACTGTCTTTTGCACATGAGGCAAAAAACAATGCAAGTATGGAAATAATAACCTGTGCTTGTCGCATTCCGGATCAAATTCTAACTAAAAATAAACAATTTATTTAAGTGTGTGCGATGGCTATTAAAAAGAAATAAAACGCAGTGAGCATATCTTTTAGTATTTATCTAATTGACCTAACCTTTATATAAACTAAAAAACGGCTCACCCGGAGCCGTTCTCTTTTCATACTTGTGCTGTTTCTTGAACGAAACACAGCAGAAGCACACTTGTATATTTTATTGCAGAGGTAATTATTTATTTACAACTGCTTAACGATTTCTTCTTTTTGATTATTATGATTTAACAAAATTAAATCTGTTCCCCACTTTGTACAATAGTGGTAATTAACATAGTTGTACACCATGTACAGAAATGTACTCAGTGGTTGTATGAGTGATGAGTTAGGGTGAGTGGTGAATAGGGAGTGGTGAGGATGCTTCGACTTTATAAAAAGTTTTAATTTAAAGATCAAAGCTTCACTTTTAGAAGGAACTTACTCACGATTCACGATTTACGATTCACGAAATGAGTAATGAGTAATGAGTAATGAGTTTGTTTTTCGTGGCCATATACTTTTATACATGATTAATAATTCTCGTAAAGGGTGAGTGGTGAATGGTGAGTATGCTTCGACTTTATAAAAAGTTTTATTTTGAAGGTCAAAGCTTCACTTTTAGAAGGAACTTACTCACGATTCACGATTGACGATTCACGAAATGAGTGATGAGTGATGAGTTTGATCCCAGTTAGCCGAAAGATTCACATTTAATTTATTATTCTGGTGAGTGGTGAGTCTTCCGGACTCACGATTGACGATTGACGAAAAAGATTTGGCAAAAAAAAAGGCAACAAATATTGTTGCCTTTTTATAAATAAATAAGTTATATCAGAAATTAAATAATATTCCAAAATTAAAAGTACCTGCCCAATCAAGACCGAATCCACTGGATTTGTATTCTTCAGTATAAGGATCATCGTTAAAGTCTTTAAGATCAGCAGTTTCAGTATAAGATGAAAATCCTAAAAATCCGTAAGAGAAATCAAGTCCGCATCTGTCGGTCAAATTAATTGTAGCGCCGGGACTTAGTCCAACACCAAAAGAGGAAATCTTTGATTCTGTGGTAGTGGTTTCACTTCCATCGTTGTATTCATCAGTCATGGAACCAAAACCAATTGGAACACCCAATTGTGCATAAAGATGTACCAAATCGCCATGAACATAATAATAACGTATACCGGGCGCAATGGTGAACATACTGGTTGTAGAGGTGCTCTCATCGCCTGTGGTGAAAACATCTACAGCTACAGATTTAGATTGTGAGTAGTCTATTCCTATACCTGCTGCAAGGTTCTCAGTAATCATATAGCCGATCCAAGGACCAAGATTAAAGGAACTGTATTTCGGAAGGTCCGTTGTTGTGCTGGTTCCACCGGCAGTAGATGTAAAGGTTGCAGATGATGAACTAAAACCCAATGAACCTCCAACTAATATTGCTCCCTGTTCAATTTGTGCGTTTACCTGAGCAAATGCGAACAGGCAAATTGATAAAATGACAATGTTCTTTTTCATAATAGTTATATTTTGGGTCTAAAATTAGATTTTATACCAGGGGGGTTATATCAAATATATCAACCTTTTGAAAATTGACTGCATTGTAAATACTACATTTTTTTTATTCCGGCATATACAAGGTATCATAACTAACACCATAACCACACCAGATGCCGAGTCCACCGGAAATATTTGTCTGGACAATTGTTGCAGAAGAAAAAGGGCCATCAGTACCGCTATCAAATTCCAACGTTCTCCAAAAATTATAGCTGGGATAATCTATTGTGCACCATTTTAAAATTACTGTATCACCCTTCAAAAAATATCCGTAAGGAAGTTCTTCAAACTCTTCCGTGGGATTAAACCCCCTATCCAATGTAAAATCGAAGGTCTGACCATTTATTAAATTGTCGTCGAACACACTTGAAAACCCTGAATAAAATGCTTCACTGTTCCTTTTTGTAAAATACCGATAAAAATCCCCATGCTCAGCAGGATCAGTTAGTGTTAGATAAAGTCTGAATAATGAATCATTTTCAGGATCATCGTGTTCGCGGTAAAAAACAGAATCGGGAGGAACAGGTGGAAATATGGTTGTCGAGGAGGAAATTGTTTTTCCTTCAAATTGTATATTTAGTTCGTAAGTTTTTCCGACCTCTCCGGTAAATGCCGGAAACCCTGTAAAAATATCAGGTACAGTATATAAACATATATTTATTGGAAATGCTCCGGAGGTATCAAGATCAACACCTAAAAAGGCAGCAACCAATGGAATTATTTCATCGGGAAGATCTGCAAGACAAAATTCCGATAATTCAACAGTATTAGTTCCATCACTGACAGTAACTATCGCTCCATGAACATAATAATTGTCTAATTCATTAAAATTTACTTCCCCATAAAACGGGACTGTAGATGTTAATGATATAATTGGAGGCAGTCCCTGTTCTATAGTACCTTCTACAACTATTTTTAATTCGGGTTCCGGAATATCTATTGTGATATCCTGTGTGCAGGAATTCAGAATAAAAAACATTCCGATCACAACAGGGATCAATAATTTTAATTCAGTTGTTTTATAAATATTCATTATTAATTTGCATTCGTTTTTTTAGTAAATTTAAAATTCCAGGTAATACTTGGTATTATTGGAAAAATAGAAACTTGTTTTGCCTGCACATCTACAGCTCCATAAGCAAAATCACCCTCCCA
>JAYSYX010000406.1:0-6773 GCA_043727235.1 Bacteroidota bacterium | reverse complement strand
TGAATGATATATTATGGTTTTAAAAAATTGATATTGTAGATGCACAAAATTTTGTGCATCTACAATATCAATTTTTTAAAACCATAATATATCATTCATAAAGGAAAAAATAACAATATGCAACCAATAAAATTTATCTCCCCAATCAGTTTATTAATTGCCTTTTTCGGTTTTTTTTTACCCTTCACGGATATTAATTGCAATGAGCAGAAATTAGATACCATAAACGGTATAGAGTTGGTGACCGGATATAAACAGGATTTTGATATCACTAATTCAGGAGAGGGTGAAACTACGAAAATGGAAAGATATGATCCAAATATTTTCGCATTGAATGCCATGATAGCATCAATTCTTGGAATATTTTTGTTTCTCATTAAAAAATTCAGATCAGGGTATATTTTGCAGGCACTAATTTCAGCTATCGGATTTATTTGTATGATTGGTTTAATGATCAATCTTAAATCCAGCCTCGCAGATGCTCAAAGCAACGGCGAAGGAAAATTAAATTTTGATCTCAATCTCGAATTCGAAATGAAATTCGGATACTGGTTGGTCACTGTTTGTTTCCTGGTGGCCACAATTATTAATATTATATTCTCCCGGGGGAAAAAGGAGGATACTACCACATTGTTTCCTGAATTACAGAATGAATCGGATAACAAAGGCACATAAAATTTTATTCTCGCAAACATTCTTACTGAGGTCATCAGGCTGTTTCATGAATAAACAGCCGGGTAATGAATATTTTTTCCACACCATATATTTATTCGTGGGATTCGTGGCAACTTTTTTTCATCCGTATTGTGGGTTAAAAGGAAAGCCACGAATGCACGAATGAACAGCCGATGATTTAAATTTGAAAATGTTATTTAAGGATAAAAATTTGAGCTTAGTGGTAAAAGTTTCAAATCAAAATTGATGCTCCTTTTTCAACCTTTCCCACACCTTCCTTCCTTTTCAGCATCCGTAGCTTTAGCGAAGGGTGCTCCTTCGAACCTTACCTTCTACCTTCGAATCTTCTCCCTTCGAATCTTGAATATTAAACTCCAAGGGCTAATATGTTTATCACGCAGACATAAAATTATAAAAGAAAAGGCGGAAATAAATCCCGCCTTTTAAGTTGACCAAACCTATATAGAAGATATTTATTAAAATCCTTGTCTTATAATAAGACCAACTGAGAATGGATGCAATTCCGGACCTTCATCTTCTTTAAACATCCCGTTAACATCGTAGCTCGCATAGATATTAAAATCGCCATAACCGATCATATAATTCACCTCATGACGGAATGGAGCAAGATTAAAATCATCTTTTACTTTATCTGTTCCGTTATCACTTTCAATTTTTGTTTTTCCTTTCACCATAATACCGGGACTATATCCGAAACCCATGCGGAAACTTTTATCGGTGTCCCATGGTTTTGTTTCAAATCCTATTATTACAGGCAAAGTAAAATGTGTAGTTGAGAAACGATTTTTCTTAAAGTCATATGGTTCAGTTTCCGCATTTTCAAATTCAAGTGTAACAGAATCCATTTTCGGAAGTATTACAAATGATTCATTATAACGGAAGTTATGCCATTCAAAACTCAATCCATAATTAAAATTTAAATACCCCTTAGCAATATTTACTCTTGAGCGAAATAAATGCAAATTAACATCCCATGAACCAAATGCTTTCAGATCTTCCATTGCATTATAAGGAGCATCAACCTGTACTTTATAATCTGAATTCAAATAAGTATTATAACCCAGATCAAAAAGGAACCATTCTGTATTATATACATCAACGTAGTGATCATCCACCTCTTCAACATCGGGAACTTTTCCAAAAGATACATCCACGTCATCATCACCATCTTCTTTTACGATCAATCTCCAATTCCCAACGATAACTGATGTCGAATCACCCGGCAAAGTGTCCATTTTATAATTATATTCATAGTTATATCCGCCAAGTTCGTAGAGCGCATCCTGAAGTTCATTCATTGCTTCCATCAATTCGTTATATTCTTCCGAACCCGGAGTCAGATTTTCTGCTTCATCGCGTATATCTTCTATATCATCCTGTATGTCTTCTATATCATCATCCATATCTTCAGAATTGCTCACGATAACAGATCCATTCTTACTTACAGTATTATTATCGATGATCCAAACATCACCATTCGCAGTTTTTATTGTAACTTTTTCTCCTTCCACTTTCATTTCAGGTGCTTCCGGTGGTGCAGGTGGGTTAGGTGGGCTAACCTGTGCTACTGCAATTACCATGTTCATCAAAACTGCTGCTAATAACATTAATTTTTTCATATTTATTTTTTTATTGTGTTTTAATTATTTGTTTTTTTTCTGCTGTAATAATTGAATCCTAAAATATTAACGCTGCGTGTTTTTAAAACTTCTTCTCCTCCGGTCTTTTTTTCAAATGGTTCAAAATCGTATTCCAAAATTCCTGAAACCACATTTTCCATCTCCCCTCCTATTGCAACCGCATCATTCCACCAATCCACAACACTTGTATTGTCGTTCAACGATATATTGGTTATTTCCTTGTCCTTTTTATTGGTAGAAGCAATATCAGAATCAAACTTTTTATTTAAACTTTCATTTGAAATAATAATATGCTGTTTAGGATCATTTTTAATTTCTTCTACTTGTGCTAATTCAATTCCCGTAATTGTATTAATATCTTGTCTTTGTAAGTCCAATTTTTGTTTTTTATTCTCTTGTCCGTCTTTGTTTTCATCCTGCACTTTTATTACTTTCTTTTCCTGTGCATAATATTGTTGTTGAGGCTCTTTGTTATCTTTTTTGATATTTGTACCAGAATCAGTATTTCTATCAAAAGCAACCTGAGTTTCTGTATTTTGATATTCGTATTTTTTAATTGCAATTGGTTGAGTGGTATCATTACTAAAATATCTTACCCCAATAAACACCATCAATACAGCTGCAACAGCAACGGAGTATTTCACCCAACTCATCATCGTAATTACTCTGCCGTTTTCCTTTTTCTTCAGCAAATCTTTATTTGCAAACACCAAATTTGTATCAGGCTGCAATTTTGTTTGCCCGAATAATTCGAGTTCTGCTTTTAACTCCGGATGAAATTCCAGGAATTCCGCCAGTTGTTTGCGCTGATCGTTTGATAGATTACCTTCAATGTAATCTATCATCCACTCTTCGTAATTATTGATTGTTATTTTCATATTAAATGATGAATGCTAACTAAATATTCTTTTAAACTTTGTCTCGCACGAAAAATATAAACCTTAACCTGACTTTCACTCAACTGCAATATTTCTCCAATCTCATCATAAGCATATCCTTCATAATCGCGAAGTAATACGCAGTTTTTTTGCACCTCCGGTAATTTTGCAAGTGCTTTTTCGATGGCTTCTTTTACATCTACCTGAACATCAGCTGTTCCACCTTTTGCCGCTTCATCAATTTCTTCAACATAGTCCATTCGTTTATGTTTTCGAATATGATCTATCATATTGTGATATGCAGTGCTGAACAGATAACTTTTAGCCTTGTCAAATTGAACGTTTTCGTGATTCTTCCATAAAATTTCGAAGGCGTTTTGAACGATATCGTGCGAATCGTCGTCGCTTCTAAGATTTTTCCGGATGAACCGGTAGACACCATCAGCCCATAAATCCACTATCTGGTTATATTCTTTTGGTGTCATCCGACAATAAGGCGTTTGAAGTATAGGAAAGGTTACAGGTAATACAAATATTTTATTTCCTCCTGCAAATATCGATAAAAGAGGCCTAAATCCACTGTTTACCGCATCAGGCAGAGCGAAAAATCAATTGACAAAGAAAAAATTGTTATAGGAGTATTACAAACTATTCAATTCTACAGTACATTTACAAAAACTAAGTTTAAATGAATATTTTATTTCCGACAGATTTCAGCGAAGAATCAGCAAAATCCTTTGAATTTGCATTGAATATTGCCAAAAAACTGAACCTATCCATAACTCTGATACATGTTTACCCTTTACCAATGACCTTTCCGAGCATGGATGAGGGAAGGTTTAACGATATGTCGGAAAACATGATGCAGATCACTGAAACTGCTCTAGAGGAGCGTCTTAAGCTTTTCAAGGACACACTTCGCGATAAGTACAGCAACAATTACCCTGAAATGATCTCGGTTTCCGGTATGTTGAAAATGGGATTTGTAGGAGAAGAAGTTGCCCGTGCAGCAAAGGAAATTGATGCTGCATTTGTGGTTCTTTGCGTAAAAGGTGCCAAAAAATTGAAAAGGTTTCTGGGAGGAAACGATGTTGCGTCCATAATTCGGAAATGTGATCAACCTATTATTACAGTTCCTGAAAATTATGATATTAAAGAGGTTCGAAATTTTGCTTATGCAACCGACCTTACCTTTAACGACAACAGTGTAATTAGCCGGGTAATTGAGCTCGCCGCAAATTTTGAAGATTCCCATATCAAGTGTTTTCATGTGCACGACAGCAATCTTGATGTTGAAAATGCTATAATCGACGACTTTATAGAACAGTACAAATCAGAGGCAAACCGAAGACTCATTAGTTTCGAACTAATTGATAATGTGAATATTATAGACGGTATCGACTACTTTATCCAAAGTCGCGATATTGATCTTCTTGTTGTTTTAAAACAAAAAAAATACTGGCTCGAAGTTTTTGAAAGCAGTATGACCAAGAAATTGGTGTTTCACGAGAATGTTCCGATGTTGATATACCATGAGTGAGTTTTTAGTTCTGAGTTCAGGGTTCTGAGTTCAGGGTTCTGAGTTCTGAGTTCTGAGTTTGGGGTTCGGACATGTATTAGATCTCTGTCGTCGATAACTATTTATTTCGGTTCTGGGTTGAAATTTGTGATTGAAACGAAGGAATCCCCTCCATCGTTTGAACAATTGTCAATTATCAATTGTCAATTATCAATTTCCCCTCCCCTTATCCACATCTCTCCCTTTTAAAATCTCAATCTAATTTTTTAGCTTTCTAAACATTTTGTAACCAAAAAAACCACTATTATGAATTCAAGAACCATGTTAGCTGCCTTAGTTGGCGCTATTGTTAGTTTTTTAATGGGGTGGCTTATGTATGGCCTTCTATTAATGGATTATTTCAAATCTAATATTCAAACCTATGAAGGATTGATGAAACCTGAAGAAGATGCTATGATTGGATATGTTGTGAGTAGTATTTTACAGGGTATATTTATGTGTTATATACTCAATTCCGCGGGAGTTAGATCCTTTGGCAGGGGTGCTATCATGGGATGTATTGTTCTAATATTAATTGGTGCATGGATAAGCACATGGTACCTGACCGGAATGAATTGGTATAACTCTACCACTCCGTTTTTTGTGGACATTATTGCAAGTGGAGTTATGGGACTAGCTATTGGCGGAGCAGTTGGTTGGATGTTAGGTAGAGGAACGAAAGCTGCTGTTTGATAAATTTTTCATTAAGGGATTTCATGGAAATAAATCTATGGAATCCCTTTTTTAATTCTTTAAAGTATTGGTGGTAGTTTTGTTTCAACGCACTCCATTATTTTTTCTCATACATTATTCTCCCTCCAACAACCGTTTGCAACACCTTCACATTCCACAATTCATTTTCAGGAATTGTCATAATATCTTTTTCAAGAACCGTGTAATCGGCATATTTACCAGGTTCGAGACTGCCTTTTTCGTCTTCCTCAAAAGAGGCGTAAGCTGCCCAGATTGTCATGGCTTTTAAGGCTTCCTGACGAGTTAAGGCATTTTCTTTTTGAAAACCTTTTTCGGGAAAATTCTTTTGGTCTTTTCGGGAAACTGCAGCATAAAATCCGAATAAGGGATTTATACCCTCCACCGGAAAATCGGAACCATTTACTATAAAACCATTTTGTTTTAAAAGATCCTTATAGGCATAAGCAGATTTAATTCTCTCCGAACCTAATCTTTCATCAGCCCAATACATATCGCTTGTGCAATGCGTGGATTGGACGGATGGTATTATAGAATATTTACTGAATTTATTTATATCATTTTTATTTACCACCTGACAATGTTCAATTCGCCAGCGCAGATCATTTTTAGATTGCAAAACTTTACCATAAATATCTAAAATTATTCTGTTCGCTGAGTCACCGATCGCATGAGTGCACATCTGAAAACCCATATCGTACATTTTTTGTGCTTCCTTTAAAAGTGAATCATATGGGAAATATAAAATACCTGTATTTCCAGCATCATCAGAATATGGTTTTAAAAGTGAAGCTCCCCTGCTGCCAAGCGCTCCATCGGCATAATATTTAAATGATTGCACACGCAAATGATCCGTAAATATTCCGCCGTTCTCTTTAAAATAATTATAATTCTTTTCGCCTGCAGTAACCATCACATACATGCGCATCTCCAGTTTTTTCGCTTCATCAAGTGCTTTAATGTTTTGAATTTCCCAAATGTCGAGTCCTGCATCTTGCACGGAAGTTAATCCCACTTCAAAACAATCTTCCTGAGCAATTAATAATGCATTTTGCAAAAATGTTTTTGTTTTTGTAGGCATTTTTTTATTGACAAGTTCCATAGCATTGTCCAATAAAATACCTGTGCATTTACCATTTTTTATTTCTACTACACCTCCTTCTATCACAGTTTTTTCATTGATTCCCGTCATTTCCAACGCCTTTGTATTTACAAGTGCTGCATGTCCATCTACACGAATTAAATAAACCGGTTTATCGGGAAAGATCTGATCTAGTGCGGTTTTATCCG
>JAYSYX010000405.1:0-6801 GCA_043727235.1 Bacteroidota bacterium | reverse complement strand
AATCTTATTTAAAAACTGCCATTGGTCAGGAAATGATTTAAATGTTTCTGGATCAACGAAACAACTATTCTCCTTTTCCATTGCAGGCTTGAAGAAAGGTAAAGCAATTAGATTCCCCAAACCTTTACCAGAGAGACAATCTTGATTAGGAAACAACCTATCAAAACTTAAACTTTTATCAAACAACGAAAACGCTCCCGATTGTTCCAAAATTGAAATAAATATCTTTCTGCTTTTTACAGCAGGATATGGTTGTTTGAAAAATATCCAAACATGTCCACCGTTGCCGGAACGTGAACGTTCAAGATATGCGGGTATTTTTTTATCATCGCAAGCATTTAGGAAAGTTTTGGATTCTTCCTGCCAATTTTGTTTATCAAAATCTGCTACCAATAAAAAAGATGTATTGTCTTGGAGTAATGGGTAAATTCCTATCTGGTGAATTCCGTTTAAGTGTTTTTGGACTTGACTTTCCGTTAGAGGTAAATATGATTTGTGAGCATAATTTTGAAAAGTTCCACCACTCATTTTATGCGCCCTGTAATGATATGGGTCGAAATGATAAGCCGGCATGTACCCGGACTTTCCAGCCTTCTCCCAACGAAGAGCAAAAACGTCTTCTCGTCCTCTAAATAGGGAACAGAAAGTGCTGATTTGTTTAGGAGTATATCCACTCATTGGTCCAAATACGCTTTTTTTTAGTGCGAATCATGTTCTTTAAATACTTCCTCCATTTACACTTTCTTTTAATCATAATGATGCCTGCATTTCAATATTTGAATCTCATCATCCAGATATCTATAGATAAGTCTATGTTCGTCATCAATTCTTCGGGACCAAAATCCGGCATATTTATGCTTCAAAGGTTCAGGCTTTCCAATGCCCTCAAACGGAGTCTTTGAAATATCTTTTAATAAGTCATTTATTTTTCTAACTTTTTTCTTATCAATTTTTTGCCAATAAAGATAATCGTCCCAGGATTCATCCACGAATATGTATTTCATACTATTCAATCAAATCTTTGGAAAACGATTTTCCCTTTCCAAGTTTTTCAATTGCAGAATCTAGGCGCTTTTCATTTGCTCTGGAAGATAATTCATAATTGGTAGCAACTAAAGAATTGTATTCCTCTAGTGAGATCACAACAATCCCCGAATCTTTACCCCTATTAATTATTAGTGTTTCAAACCCTTCAGACACTTGATCGAAGTATGATTTTATGTCTTTACGGAATTCAGAAATATTTGCAACTATCATATTATTACATATTTTGTACAAAAATACGTACAATATTTCATAAATATTCTATTTCCCGGTTTTTTTCTAGATCAATAAAATAAAAAAAGCCACCCCTTTGTAGAGTGGCCTTTTTATTATAAATCATTAAAGACCTATCTAATCTCAATGTTCTGTCCGGGCTTATGGGCCTCCGGGTCTTTGGGCAAGGTAACTTCAAGTACTCCGTCCGTATATGCTGCGCCAATTTGGTCCTTTAAGACTTTGTCATTCAATTTAAATGCACGCTCAAATGCAACAGGACGGTATTCTTCGTAGATGTATTTGGTTTCGCTGTTTTCTGCCTCCGGTTGGTAGCTGATAGTCAACACATCATCGTCTACCGAAATACTGAACAGGTCTTTCCTGAGTCCGGCAGCATATAGTTGGAGGATATATGTGTCCGCGGTTTCGAGGATGTTGACAGACTTTCTGCTGCCGAATCTTTTCCGGCCCATGCCACCTTGAAAACGTCGGTTCATTTTTTCTGAGATATTATCGCCGAAATGTTTTCGGAATGCGGTCCATGCTTCGTGATTGCAATGAGACATATTGTCACTTTGAAATTTAGTTTCTCTATTATACATTTATAATGTTTTTATTTAATTATTAAATTAATTGATGGGAATTATTGCCTGTTCTTTACTATAATTGGCAAATGATCTTTGTTTTTCGTAATCATAAGTGATGTATCCTTTGTAATCATCATTGTTTCCCAGTCTTTCACGAACCTCGTTGATGAGCATCATTGCGGACTTAAAAGCAAATACGGCAAATGATACGACCAACACTACCATTAATACCTTGAACAGTACAAAAAGTATCATCGCGCCCACACCTGCCAGCACTGTTATACCTGCTATTCTGGGAAGAATAAAATTTATATTATTTTTCATTTTTAGTTTTATTAAATTATTTAATTGATAAATTAAAAGGCCTTTAAATAGATGACGAACGACCGGAATTTATACTCTAATTGTTTTTACTTTTTGTTAATATTTTAATCAATGCACAATGAACATGCAATCTTATCGGTCATCTCTGCCGCGGCACCTGCGTCTCCATTCTTCTTTCAAAGCTTCTCTTTCCTCCGGACTTGCATTGGCAAATTTTTCACGAAACCTGCTCATAAAAGGTGATCTTCTTCGATGATTCATGGGCGGACCAAAACGACCGGAAAGGATCCTGCCAAGAATCAACAGGCCTAATGCCTGCCAGTAATTGATCATCTTCCAACCTGTGATGCCGGGTATGATGGCATTCCATATGACCATCACTAAAGCGCCCACCAGCAACAACATTAACAAAATAAATAAAAGAAAAAGTGGCTTTCTTCTTCTTTCATAATAAAATCTTTCTTGTCCCATAATTAATAACTTAAATTATATCCTGATATAGATGATCCAATTTTTTACGCAAATATTTAACAGCATACCCCTTTCTGCTGATGATCGTCTTGATCGGTACTCCATCCTTATCCGCGATTTCCTGCATGGTTTTATCTTCCAGCTCGTTGAGAATAAAAACCCTTCGCTGGTTTTCCGGCAACTCTTCCAGTGCATTTTGCAATGTATTCCAGAATTCCTCTTTAAACATAAATAATTCGATGTCATGCGGATCGTTTGTAAGCAAAACTTCTTTTAATGTCAGCTCTCCTTCTTCCCCCTCGTAGACAAGGTCGTCCAGCAATACATTTTTTTGTTTGCGGGACCTGTCTGTTATCCTGTTTTTTGCCACCCGGTACAACCAGCCACTCACACTAAGGATTTCCTCCGGATTGGCAAGGTTGCTGTACTGGTACCACACATCCTGCAGGATATCTTCAGCGTCCTCCACTAGTCCGACCCTGCTTTTGATAAATCCAAACAGCTGATTACCATACCTTTTGATAGTATCGGTAAGGTTGAATGCTTTTGTATCAGCCATTGGAGATACAGTTACAATATTCATTTTCAATCATATATTGTATCGAAGACGAATGAGTGGTCATTTTACTTTATCTCAATCGTGCTTAAAATTAATAAAATAAAGTATTGTGGTGTAATCTGGAAATGGACAAGGAATTTTAATCTTTGACACCAAATGATCCTGATTAATTTCCCGCATTAAAAAAATATTTTAATGTTTGTCCTAATTGATTTTGAAAATACGCAATTTATAAGAATATTTTTTATTTAGTCGAGTAACTACCTAGTTTGGCATTAAATCCTATAACATATTAACTTCAAATCCTATATTTGAATATTCAAAAACAAAATTGAATTGGAAATGATAACCAACCTTTACAAAATACCGGCAAAAATAATTTTTTCCCTCTTTCTGGTTTTAGGAGGAAACATCACTCAAAGCTTGGCTCAGCCAACAGACAATTCCCTGCTCACGAGGATGAACAACGGTAAAATGCCGGGAGCTTCTTTTGCAGTGGTCAAGGAAGGTAAGTTGATCTACCATAATAATCTGGGTGTTGCAAACCTGTCTACCAATAAGCCTGTCGATGACGAGACGATCTTTATGCAGGCCTCTGTATCCAAGACTATGATCGCTACCGCTGTCATGCAGTTATGGGAAAAGCAAAAAATAGATCTTGATATAGACGTCAATCATTATTTACCTTTCAACGTCAGGATCCCATCATTTCCCAATGACAGTATTACTGCAAGAATGCTGCTCACTCACACATCCGCAATACAGGACGAATGGAATACTATGGGGTCTTTATATGTATTGGGTGATTCGCCAATACCTATGGGTACCTTTTTGGAAGAATACTTTACACCAGGTGGCACATATTATAAAGCCGCAAACTTTCATAATTACCGGCCCGGCACTCAATATGATTACAGTAACATTGGCTCTACACTGGCCGCTTACCTTGTGGAAACCATAACCGGGGATAAATTCCACCATTATTGTGATACAGCCATCTTTCAAAAGTTGTGTATGAACAGTACCTCATTTCTTTTAGCAGGTATCAGTGATACTACAAGGATAGCAAGACCTTATGGATGGGATGGTGCAGCATATTGGTATGCCGGTTTATATGGTTACCCTGATTATCCTGACGGGCAATTGAGAACAACAAGTACTGACCTTGCCCGGTTTATGACGATGTATATGCAGTATGGAACTCACGAAGGAACAAGGGTATTGGACAGCTCCACAGTTGCATACATACTTCGCCAGCAAACTCCGGTGGACCCATCCCAGGGAATTATATTTTACTCAGCACAGGCAAGTAACGGCGATATACTCTGGGGGCATAACGGTGGTGATGCGGGTGTTAATACGGCGATGTATTTTAATATGCAAAAGAAAACCGGCGCTATTGCGTTAACAAATGGGGGTGGCACACCCGGTTCGAATGCTGACTTGTTTGTCAACACGTTGTATACCTTTGGGATCACAGTTACTCCTGATTCTAATGATGTTTTCCCGCCATGTGATGCGACGTCTTCCACAAATGTGCCGGCTTTGGCAAATAACATAATCATTTATCCAAATCCGTCCGAAGGTAGAATATATGTTTCCACATCTGAAGGCGGAGATGCAACAGTTTGGGATATGCATGGCAAAGTGATGTTGCAAACCACTTTAATTAAAGGACAAAATGAAGTATTGTTGCCGGATAATTGTACTTCAGGAGTTTATATTCTGAATGTCATTAGTAAAAATGTTACGGGGCATGAGGTGCGAAAGATATCTGTGTTGAAATGATGACTTTTCATAATAAGAAAAATAAAAAATGAGCCGATTAATTTGACTAATCGGCTCATAATTATTGTATATTTGAGCCGATTAAATAATCTATTCGGCTCATGAAATATATTTGGCAGCATAAAAACTTTCCAACTTTTAAGTTTATTAGCGATGCACTCACGGACCTGATACAAGCTTTTGCTTTACAATCAGGCGAGGTAAATGGAATGTTACAGGGCTTAACTAAAAAGGAAAAGGATGAATTTTTAGTACATATCATGCTGTCTGAAGCGCTCAAAACATCCGAAATAGAAGGTGAATATTATAGCCGATTGGATGTAATGTCTTCTATTCGCAATCAATTAGGCTTGCATAATTCTTTGCCCAAAACTAAAGATAAAAAAGCTCTAACTATCGCTCAACTGATGTGGGAGGTTAGAAAAGATTATAATCAGGAATTGACAATAGAAATGATCCAAAGATGGCATAATATTTTGATGGCATCCGAAGTACGTATTAATGCCGGTCAGTGGAGAGCAGGTATCGAGCCGATGCAGATCGTGTCGGGAAGTTATGGATCCATTCAGGTGCATTATGAGGCACCTCCGGCTGCTGATGTAGAAAAAATGATGCTGGAATTTGTCAAATGGTATCATAGCTTTTCATTTCAAAGTCTAGGAAAAGTTGGTGAAGCCATGTTAAAATCCTCATTAACTCATTTGTATTTCGAAACAATACATCCATTTGAAGATGGTAATGGACGTATTGGTAGGGCGCTAGCAGAAAAGGCGCTGGCAGAGCATTTAGATATGCCTTTATATATTAGTCTTTCGAAAAAGATAGAAGATAATAAGAAAAAATATTATGATTCACTAAAGATTGCTCAACAAAATATAGAGGTAACGGATTGGCTAGATTATTTCTTTAATTTAATCGTGGAATCAGAAATTGATGTAAAAACTGCAGCCATTTTTACAATCGAAAAAACAGTTTTTTTTGATCGTTTCAAAGAAAAACTAAATCCGAGACAATTAAAGGCAATTCAAAAAATGCTTGAACATGGAAAGGATGGTTTTGAGGGCGGTATGACTGCAAAAAAATATATTTCAATCAATAGTACTTCAAAGGCTACTGCAACCAGAGACTTACAGGAATTCGTGGATATTGAAGCTTTTATATCACAAGGAAGTGGTAGATCGGCAGGCTACATGTTGAATTTATAAATATATCTTTTGACGTATTATTTTTAATTAAATAAAATTTAATAATCAACGCAATCTACTTTTAGAAAGCGCTGATTTAAAAAACTTGATATATCCTATTAGTTGTTAATTATTAATTGTTAATTATTATTTTATTGTGATCAATTGATAACTTTAAACAATAGGCTAAAAGCTGTATGCCGGAAATCGAAAAAAAAAATTTATTTCTTTCCATTATTACAATTTGTGGCTCTATAGCTATGGACTCTTCACTTTTTTACTCTTCACTTTTTTGAGTAGTAGCAAGCGTTTCTGTGAGGTGTTACAGTCAAGCAAAGTGCAAGACTGATTAGGTATTTTAATTGCATTTAATTTTTATTGGTGTCAGAAATTAACTTAGAAAAATTATAAGGATGAATTCCCTCCTTATATTTCTCACGGTTTAAAAGAAAATTAAAACAAGAAGAATTTTGATCGTAATTAATATTCCATCTGTTAAACAATATCCCACCCCCTACCCCCCGCCGGCGCAGGGTCATTCAGTTCAATTAAATTCATATTTAATATTATTTAATATGTTTAGGCATTCGGTTAATCTGTTGGTAAATCTTTCGATTGCCTTTTTTAA
>JAYSYX010000404.1:0-2705 GCA_043727235.1 Bacteroidota bacterium | reverse complement strand
TGAGATTTTTAATCTTAAAATTTATTATGGGTTACTATTTATTTTGAAGAATAGAATTCCCAATTTAAGCAGTGGCAAACTCATTACTCACTTGTCCGCCGAAGCTTTAGCGAATAAGGATAACTCATTACTCATTCTCATTCCCGCGACTTGAGACCCTCACTGAAAAAGTGAGAGCCTCAGGTCGCTTCGTTATCGGAAAACTTACTGCCTTTCGGCGCGCGATATTTTTGAAAAGGCATTTTTAGAAGATTGCCAATTCTCGAATTTTCCTCCGGAAGCATATGTGTATCAATTCCATAAACTAATTTATCAGGATCGAGTGTTTTAAAGGTTCGAAAAATTCTATCCCAGATAGAAAATATATTTCCATAATTGGAATCAGTATAGGGCTGAATATAATGATGGTGTACCTTATGCATATTTGGAGAAACAATTACATAACTTATCATTCTATCTAACCACATTGGCAAACAAATATTTGCGTGATTAAATTGTGACAATATCACAGAAAGTGATTGATACATAAATACCATCCAAATAGGAGCTCCGATAATAAATACAGCCAATAAAGTAAATCCAAATCTAAAAACACTTTCTCCCGGATGATGTCGGTTAGCAGTGGTGGTATCGATCTGCTGATCTGCATGGTGAATGAGATGAAATTTCCACATCCATTTAATTTTATGTTGAATAAAATGTATGAAATAGGCAGCAATGAGATCCATTAATAATAATCCCGCAATAATTGTGACTATCAAAGGAAAATTACCCATATATAAAATTCCGAATTTGTGAAAAGTCACCCAATCGGATGTTTTTACAATTAAGAATGCAAGTGCAAAATTTACGATTATGGTGGTGACTGTAAAAAAAATATTCACCCCTGCATGTTTAATTTTTTTATACTCCAAATGAAGCAATGGCATTAAATATTCCAATCCATAAAAAAACAACAATCCTCCCCACAAAATTATGGTCCGATGAAGATCGGGGATGGTGGCGAAGTAGTGGATAACGGATTCCATTGCGGAAGATTAATTTGTAAAATTAATGAATTCATGAGAATTGAAGAGTGAACAGTAGGTAGTGGCAGTAGGCAGTGGCAGTGGGCAGTGGCAGTAGGCAGTGGCAGTGGGCAGTGGCAGTGGCAGTGGGCAGTCCTCCTTCTCTATCAACTCCGCTAAAGCTATGTTGATTGAAAAAAGCTACGGCGGATAAATGGGCAGTTCGTAACATTAGTTAATCTTGCTTCGGGTGTGAAATTATTGTAATTCAAAACTTAACAAATCATTAAATGAGTAATGAGTGATGAGTAATGAGTTTGATCCACGAAAGTTGTTTAATTTTTCTTCGCCACTGATAATAATCTAAGCAACAAATTTTAAATCCTGTATTAATTCTCCCTGTAAAATCAATCCAGTCCTAATATCAATTTCCAATGTCCTATGTCAGTCCTATTTCCTATTTACTATTTCCCCCTAAGGAATTTCTTTACCGTTTTATTAAATCGTTTATTTTCTTCAATAAAGGGAAAATGTCCGGAATTTTCGAAAGTGATGATGGTTGCATTGGGGAGTGATTCTTTAGTTTTCTGATCTGCCTCTGGGACAACAATATCGCAACTGCCGTGAATTATTAAAACGGGGACTTTTATGTTTGATAATTTAGGATAAAAGTTATATCCCTTCATGTCGGCCATAAGACCTGAAAGTGAAAGTGATGCTACCAAATAATTATCCGGCAATTTCGGAACGAACTTTTTCATTTTATTTGTATCACAAAAAACTTGTTTGAACGATAACATCATCAAGGCATTAACTGTTGCCATATCCCCTTTTTGAAATCCGGAGGAAGCAATTAATTGTGCGCGTTTTAAACTGTCGGCGCTAGTTGTTTTTTCTATTCCAACCTGATTGGATTGCATTGCCAATTTACTGCTCAATGGAATAGGACTGCAATAAATTATAGAATTTACTTGATCGGGATGATCAATTGCATATTGAGTTGCAGGCAATGCACCCCAGGAATGACAAAGAATATTTATTTTTTCAATTCCAAATGCAATTCTTATCGCTTCAATATCTTCTGAAAATGTTTTCAGCGTCATATATGCTTTAACATTTAATGCCGATTGTCCGGCAGAACGCTGATCGTAAAATATTAATTGATATTTCTTCGCAAGCGATTTCAAATGCGGTAAAAAATAGTTGTGGTTGAGTCCGGGACCACCATGCACGATCAGAAGTGGTTCTCCTTCGCCCATTACTTTAAAATAGAGCTGAGTGCCATTTATGTCTTTAAGTCCTTCAAAGGAAACCTTTTGAGCAAAAAAATAGGTGTGAGAAAGAATAAGTACTAATATTAAAATCGTGTGACGCAATTTCATAAATACATCGTCTTGTTGTTGGACAAGAAGGTAAAATTAAGGTATACTTTGGCTTCCTCCAATATGTATCGTGGTTTTAACGATAGATATTGGAAATGGACAATACGAATTACTTGGAGCAGAATGCAGATCTGAAAAAAAATTAAGACGAAAATTCGGGGACACCTTCATACTGGGTAACATTAATAATTTCATTAATATTTTTAGACATACAATGGGGTCACCTTCATTTTCTGGGGAGCACATATCAATGAATTATTATTTTTAGGTATTTGAAAGGTCGTTAATAATATTAAAAATCAAAATCCAGCTCCGG
>JAYSYX010000403.1:0-19307 GCA_043727235.1 Bacteroidota bacterium | reverse complement strand
GTTGCATGCAGTTCTTTGGATATAATAGGTTCTATAAAATCAATTTTAGCTTCAATTCTATTGCTATCCTGAGCATCCATAAAAAGAACTACTTTTTGTCCAACTTTAATCATACCCGAACCATCTGAATAAATATTAAGAAGTGCCCACAAATTGCTGACATCATATACATTAAATATAGATTGTCCTTTTTCTACATACATTCCTTCTTTAAGTATAAGTTTCGTTGAAGTTGTAGATGTGTTTTCAGACATAGTATTGCTCGTATTGATACTTACCAAGTCATGTAAATGGCCAGTGTAAGGACTATAAATTGAGACTGATTTCAAAGATTTTTTCATCAACCTTAAATCTTTCAACTGTTCTGATGAAAATCCAAGTAGGCGCAACCGAGTTTCTGCAGCTTTAATTAATGACTCATTATCTGCATCATTGGTTAATATGTAGATGTAATTTTCCTGTTCAGTTACCAATTCCGCACTATAAATATCCATCAGCTTTTGTCCTCTGGTTACAAGCTGAAAACGATATTTAACATATAATTTTTCAATACGGCCCGAAAAACGTGCTGATACAACATTAATTTCCCTGGTATCGTAACTGATTTTTCCCATAACATCAATTTCTATAGGAAATTCTTTAAATTGAGGGTGTATGGTCTTTACTGAGCTTATTACATACTCATTAGTGGGTTTGAGCAGTATTGTCAATGTATCGTTTTTAATTATTGAACCATCATTTTTCTTTTCAACTAATTTCATTCCACAAATAGGACAATTTATTGGTGAATCTCTAATAATTTGCGGATGCATCGGACATGTAAAAATTATATTTTTATTCTCCGAATGCTCAATGTGGGCGTTGCGATCATTGGTGTCTTTGCAAGCAAGTATTAAGAAAATAATTAGGATCAAAAAGTATAAATATTTATTCATCAGTAATATTATTATTTTAAGGTTGCTATTCACCATGAAGGTCTAATTGTGTTTCATATTCGGTTTGTAAAATTAAAAGCTCCATTAGCAGATCGAAATATCCAAGTTGAATAAGTTTAAAATTTTGCCAGGCATCCAATACCATAAAAAGCTCTTCCGTATTTTGCTCATAGGCAAGCAAACTAACCTCATAATTTTTTTTCATGGATGGCATAATCGTATTTTCGTACAACAATATTTGTTGTTTCTTACTTTTAATCTGCACTTTCAGATTCTGAAAGTTTCCACTAATCTGGTTCACCAGACTTTGTTGTTGTGCGCTTAATGCATCAATTTCAAAATTTAACCCTATAACTGAAGATTTGTACATTTTTGAAGACCATGGTGCAATCGGAATTGTAACCATTGCCATTAGGCTAAACAATTGCGGTTCTGAGCCGAAAGAAACCATGTGGTCATATTTGATTCCGAAATCCGGAAGTCGTTTCGAATTTTCATAAAGTTGTTTTGAGCGCAATACATTTATGTTTTGAGAAATTACTTTCAAATCACTTCTGTTCGAACTAATAAGTGATGTATCGACAACAAAATTTTCGTAATCCTTTATTACATAGGTTGAATCTATATTCAATACACTGTTTTTATCTCTGTTCATTAATGTATTTAGCTCAATTTTTTTTTGTTCGATTTCCTGATCTGCCATTATCTTCATTAATTGGATATCTCCCAACATAGCTAGAGCCTTATAATAAGCATTGAGTTTGTCCATTCCGTAGGTATATCTTAATTCGGTAGATTTAATTAAATAATTAAGTAACGATTCGCTTTCGTTAAGCACTTTTAGTTTTTTCTTTATAAAGAGCCATTCATAATAACTCATTTTTGCAATTGAAAAAATTTCATTGCGGGCAGCATTTTTCATTTCAAATTCTACTCCCGACATGCTTTTCATATACTCTGAATTGCTTTTGAGTTTTACCGGATTCATAAACATTTGTTGTGCCGAGATCATGAAAGAGCCCATGCCGGCAGTATTGGTCATATCATCAGGTTTCCACATTTGAACATTATATGGTGTCATAAAAAATCCTGCCCCTAATTCAGGAGGATCTAATGCTTTGGCTCCCTTAGCATACGCATCAAAAGCTTTTACCCTAGCATCATACATTTTTAATTCAGGATTATTCGTTTCAATCTTATTTAAGATGCTGTCGATTGTCAAAACCTGCGCTCCCATTTTTTCAGAAAAAAACATTACGCAACATATAATTTTTATTCTGAATGATATCTTTAGTATATTAATCATAATTAAAATATTATGTGTATTAGTCTTTAAATTCTTTAATTGTTAATTTTCCATGTTTTTTTAATTCATATTCTCTAACCATTGCATAAAGTACCGGCAAAACTATTAGTACAAATATTGTAGAAGTAACTAATCCGAATACAAAAGGAATCGTTATCGGTTTCATTACATCGCTTCCCGTTCCTGTAGCTAATAAAATGGGCATCAGTCCAATTATGTCAACTAAAACCGTCATCAGTTTTGGTCTTAATCTTAAAGCCGCCCCATCATAAATAGCATCTTCAATATCATGTTTTGTCAAATTATTGTTTTCAGTTTGTATCTTATTCACCTTTTTAGCAACCGAGTTATTTAAATATACAAGCATCAGCACTCCGGTTTCTACTGCAATGCCGAATAAAGCAATGAATCCCACGGCTACAGCAACAGAAAAATTCACATCAAAGAAATGAAGTGAATATGCTCCACCAACCAACGCCACCGGAACCGCGGCAAGAACAATTAATACTTCGCGAACTGTATGAAAGGTGAAGTATAATATTATCATGATAATTAGGAGCACAATTGGAATTATCATTTTTAAACGTTCTTCAGCCCTTACTTGATTTTCATATTGCCCGCTCCATTCTAAAAAATAGCCTTTGGGCAATTTTTTTACTTCATCTTCTAATTTTTTCTTAGCATCAGCAACTGTGCTACCTAAATCCCTTTCCCGTACATTAAATAAAAGAGTGCCTCTAAGCATTGCATTTTCAGAATTGATCATAGGTGGACCTTCAGTAATTTTTATATCAGCGACAGCAGAAAGAGGAACGGGACCATAATCCATAGTTTGAATCTGCAGGTTTTCCAGTTTATGAATTTTATCTCTGTAGTCTTGTGCAAACCGAATATTTATACTAAATCGCTGTCGACCCTCAACGGTAGTAGATACATTCATACCACCAATAGCAGTTTCAATAAACATATTTACATCGTCAACTGAAAGACCATAACGACCTATCTCCTCTTTTTTAATTGTTATATCAATATATTTTCCGCCCACAATAGGTTCAACATATAAATCTTTGGCTCCTTCCACCACTTCTAATTCCTTTTTAAACTGTTGAGCAAGTTTATTAATAGTATCAAGATTTTGTCCGTAAATTTTCAAACCTACATCAGTTCTTATTCCGGTAGAAAGCATGTTGATACGGTTAATAATGGGTTGCGTCCAACCGTTAATTACGCCTGGTATTTGCATCTTGGAATTTAATTCATTTATTATACTATCTTTTGTTAAACCTTTTCTCCATTCTTTCTCAGGTTTTAATAAAATAATAGTTTCAATCATGCTAATTGGCGAATTATCTGTAGCTGTATTTGCACGTCCGGCCTTGCCGAGAACATTTTGTACTTCAGGAACTGTCTTTATTATTTTATCCTGTACCTGCAAGATGCGTTTGATTTCCGAATTGGAAACATCAGGCATTGTAACCGGCATAAAGAGCAAAGACCCTTCATCTAATGGGGGCATAAATTCAGTTCCAAGATTTAAAACAAGTGGAATGCTTCCTGCTACAAGTACAATACTTAACATTATGGTTGTTTTTTTCCATTTCAAACACCAGCGAATTACAGGAGAATATATCCACAGGAAAAATCGTGAGATTGGATGTTTGCTTTCGGGCCTTACTTTTCCTTTAAGAAACATTGTCATTAATACAGGTACAAGAAATATCACCACAAATGCTGAACCTATCATGGCAAAAGTTTTTGTCCAAACTAATGGTGCAAAAAGTTTATGTTCCTGCCCGGTTAAAAATAAAATCGGGCTGAATGAAACCAGTGTAATTAAAATAGAATTGAATACTGCTTTCCCAATTAATTTGGAAGAGGATTCAATTCGTTTTTCTCTTTCTTCGTTGGTTATCATTGTAAATTTCTTAATCTGATTCCTCACTAATTGATTTCATTGCATTTTCCACCATTACAATACCTGCATCCACCAAATCGCCTATTGCAAGAGCAACTCCCGCAAGCGACATGATGTTTGAAGTGATGCCAAACCAACTCATCATAATAAATGCGATCAAAATTGATACAGGAATTGTTATTACAACTATCAAAGCACTTCTGGCATGTAACAGGAATATAAAGAGCACAATTGCAACCAGAATGATTTCTTCTATTACGGCTGTTTTAAGTGTAGCAATAGTAGCGTCAATTAAATTAGATCTATCATACACAACTTTAAATTTTACTCCCGGTGGCAATCCTTTTTCTACATCTTCTAATTTTATTTTCACCCTATCTATCACATCCTTCGCATTCTCTCCATAACGCATGATTACAATTCCACCTACTTTCTCACCTTCACCATTTTCATCAACAATTCCTAATCGCAAATCTCCTCCAAGTTGTACTGTTGCAACATCTTTTACACGAATGGGAATTGAATTCACTGTTTTAACAGGAATATTTTCTATTTCATTAATGTCTTTGATATAACCTAAACCTCGAATTATATACCCTATATCTGATTGTTCAAATTTTCTTCCCCCTACATCGTTATTATTGGATTTAATTTTATCAACAACGTCCATTAAAGGAATATTATAAAAACGAAGTTTATTGGGATCCACAACTATTTGATATTGTTTTTCAAAACCACCGAAAGATGCTACCTCACTGACACCTTCTACTGTTTGAAGTCCGAATCGAACATACCAATCCTGCAATGCTCTTAATTCACCCAAGTCATATCCCGGTGCATCCAATGTATACCAAAAAACATGACCCAAACCAGTTCCGTCTGGTCCAAGAGTGGGAGTAATATCATCGGGGAGAAGACGTTGAGCATAATTTAGTCTTTCCAGTACTCTGGTACGTGCCCAATAAATATCTGCATTATCTTCGAATACAACAAAAACAAAACTCATCCCAAACATACTACTTGCGCGTATGTTTTTCACTTTAGGAATACCTTGCAGATTGCTTACAAGCGGATATGTAATCTGATCCTCGATTATTTGAGGATTTCGTCCCATCCATTCAGTAAATATGATAACTTGATTTTCAGAAAGATCCGGAATTGCATCTACAGGCATATTTTTAACCGAATAGATTCCATAAGCAGTAATTCCTGCAGCGATCAACAGAACGATGATCCGGTTTCTAAGTGCCCATGTAATGAAATAATTTACCATTTTATTGATTTGTTAAAGCAATTATCAGTTTTGACATTTATTTAAAGTATTTCTTTAATAAGTAAAAAATTTAATTTCAGATTTTGTCATTTTTAAATTGAAGTCAAGTTCTCTTTTCGTTTCCTTTCTAGTATACACTAAATGGTCAAGACCTGCCCACAACAAAAACCAGCCTGCCGGTTCAAACAGCACAAGCAAAAAATGAATATGATATTGTTCCGGTTTCATGAATGAGAGGTAACTTGCTGTTACCATCAATGTAATACCTATCGCCGTTAAAAGAACGCCTTTGTAATTTGATTTTTTTACATCTTTATTTATTTGTTGAAAGGCATCCCTGAAATGCGCATGCAATCTTTTAATTATTATTTTTTCGTCATTTTCATTTCTTACCTTCTCCGGCAATAATAATTTGAGTGACATTTTTTTACCAGTTTTATTTTTGGAAAATTTTGCGGCTTGTATTATAAAATCATCCGACAATATTCTTTCAGAATAAGCACCTGGATCAAATGCGGAAAATATATCGTTGTAAGAACTCAGCAGTATGCTTATCTCTGCAAGGTTTAGCAACGATTGTTTGGGAACAGAGGTTATTTCTTCGGGTTTATGTTTAATCTTTGTATCCATTTCAAACTTATATTATTATTTAATTGTTAAAAACCAATAAAATTATTAAAATTCAACTCCCGCTGTCATAAGCCCTTTTTTTATAAAATGTTTCTTTGTATCATTTAGCATACTTTTTACGCACCAAAGGGCATAACTTTTTGCTAATAGAAAATGCAAAATATTTCCTTTAGATTTAGTATAATAAATACTGAGCTCTGCCTGTGTATTTCCGTGATTTATTGGGCTAAGCAAAAGAAACATTCTGAACCATTCAAGAACGATCATTTTTGGATTGCCCGTTGTTTCCCAAATTTTCACTTTTCCCTGAGTCCACTTTGTTACTTCAACAGTAAAATCCATTTTCATTCCCATAACATTACCCAGCCATTTGTATTTTGCACCAAGTCCTGTTTTATTTTCAGAAAGCCAATGTATTTTAATTTTACCTCCCATCAAGGGTGCATTAGTATTTGTCATGTGCATTCCTGTATTTTCAATATCATCCATAAAAGCAAATACTTGTTCCGGATTAGCATTTATGATTATATTCCTTTTAACTTCTTTGTATGACACTTTGAGGTCCATATTTATATATTCTTTTTAAAGATCTCTTTAGCTACTCCTTAAAATATCAGTAATTACTTGATATTACCATTTAAAGAATTAAAATCGTTTTATGAATAACTTTTTTCAGGTTAAAATAACATTTGGATAACTTGATTTAAGGTGATTACAATGGTAAAACTTAGTGATCTTCGTCACCAAAGAAGAATTCAATAAAAAAAAAAGTTGTTGCATAATGAATTTTAAAAATTTTCACTGTTTTACAAATTTAAAAGTTTTGGCCAATTGAATTAATATAGCAGCACTAATTGCAGCTCCAATTGTTATCATCCAATCTGCGTTTGACATGGGATATAAAAAAAGAACTTTTCTTACCGGTGCGATGAAGTTAATTCCAATTAAAATCATAAGGCTTGTAATAATTGATAACCACACATATCGATTTCTAAACACCTCTGATCTGAAATAATTTGTTCCGGTCTTATTCATATTAAGTACATGAAGCAATTGTGAAAAAATCAGGGAATAAAAAAGAATGTTATTAGATAGCTGCGGGTTCCAGGGCTCTAGGCTATGAATGGTATAGTGGCTGATTAAAACTCCACCAATACTTGTAATTGCTATAATAAAAGCATAAAAAATGATTGTCCACCACTTTTTAGAATCAATTATAGGCGCTTCAATTGATTTTGGTTTTTGTTTCATAATTTCCTCGCTGCCACCAATTACTCCCAATGCAAGGGCAGGTAGAACATCTGTGATTAAATTGATAAACAAAATTTGTAAGGGAAACAGTTGAAAATGAAAACTGAATATTGAAGCTATTGCAATTACTAAAAGCTCACTCAGATTACATGACAAAAGAAAAATTACAAATTTTTGGATGTTTTCAAAAATTATTCTTCCTTGTTTTATCGCTATTACAATTGAATTAAATGAATCATCTTTCAATATCATATCTGCAACTTCCTGTGCTACCTGAGTGCCCCTAAGACCCATAGCAATTCCGATATCTGCCTTCTTTAAAGCAGGTGCATCGTTTACACCATCACCGGTCATTCCAACTACGTTGCCTTTCTCCTGCAATACTTTTATAAGGTCAAGTTTTTGTTTAGGGCTAACTCTTGCAAAAACAGTAGCATTAATCCATTGTGTTTTATCTGAATCAGTAAGCAATTCAAAATCTTTCATTTTTGAGCCTAAAATCACCTCCGAATTCATATCGATTAAGCCCAATTGATTACCAATGTTTTTTGCAGTAGAAGGATGATCTCCTGTAATCATTACAATTTTTATCCCGGCGGTGCGGCATTCTTCTAACGCATCGTGAACATC
The DNA here is from genome assembly GCA_043727235.1 of Bacteroidota bacterium. Classification (GTDB taxonomy): domain Bacteria; phylum Bacteroidota; class Bacteroidia; order Chitinophagales; family BACL12; genus UBA7236. The sequence goes on along the minus strand of JAYSYX010000403.1, from coordinate 11,367 downwards.
TTTTCGCGGAGGATCCATCATGCCAAAAAGTCCCACAAATGTCAGGTCGGAATAATTAAATTGTTTTTCGTTTTCTGACAGCTCATCTTTGTAAGCTCCTGCAATTATTCGTAATCCTGAAGATGCAAGCTTTTCTGATTCGAATAGCCAATTTTTTTTCAATTCCTCATCGAATGGTTTTGGTTTATTATCGTACATGATGTTTGTACAGCTTTTAACAATTTCTTCTACAGCACCTTTACTGTAAACAATTAATTTATTACCTGAACGATGCATGGTTGCCATCATTTTTGTTTCTGAGGAAAATGGCAATTCTTTTACTTTTGGAAATTCGTTCCGAATTGCACCAATGTCATCTCCGGCATTTTCAGCAAATTTTAATAAACCGGTTTCGAGTGGATCTCCAATTTCATTCACAGCATTTCCAATATGGCTCAATTCGGAAGTATTGCAGAGAATAGCTATTTTTTTCATTACATTAAATGATGGTGAAGAAATATCAGCGCCTTCGTTCCATGCAGTTCCCTCTGCTAAAACTTGTGAAACAATAATTTTATTTTCAGTTAATGTACCTGTTTTATCAGTACAAATAACTGTTGTTCCTCCTAGTGTTTCAACTGCTGATAATTTTTTTACAATCACTTTTTGTTTTGCCATTTTTAACATACCTTGTGCTAATGCAAGAGTAGCAACTATAGGCAAACCTTCGGGAATAGCTGCAACTGCAAGGGCAATCGAAGTTGACAACATATCCTTAAAAGTTTTCCCATTTACCACACCGCCAATAAATATGATAACAACAAGCACTAGTGTGATCACAATTAATTTTTTACTGAATTTTTGCAGTTTTTTCTCCAATGGCGTAACTGATTGTTCTGCTAACTCGACAAGACTTGCAACTTTCCCTAATTCTGTTTCCATCCCAGTACCTGTTGCAATTAACCAAACATTTCCTTTAGTGATGTGTGTACCTTTATACACCATATTAATACGCTCAGCTAATAGGGTTTCTTCTGGGAGCACATCATTTTTCTTTTCAACAGGAATAGATTCTCCCGTTAAAGCAGATTCATCAACCTGAAGCTGTGAGTCGCGTAAAATTCTGCCGTCAGTAGGAATTATATCCCCTGCTTCACCATAAATAATATCGCCTGGGACTATGTTGGTGGAATTATTTTCAGCAAGATGCCCGTTGCGAAAAATTTTAGCAGGAATTGAAGTTAATTTCTTTAATTCCTTCATTGATTGGCCTGCCTGAAATTCCATATAAAAACCAATCAAAGCATTTATAAGAATTACTATCAATATTGCAAATGCATCCAACCATTCAGAAAAGTAAAAAGAAACTCCGGCTGCAAATATTAGCAAATAAACTATAGGGCTCTTAAATTGTGAAAGAAAAACTAATAAAAAATTGCGTTTTTTCGATTCGCTGATTTTATTAAGTCCATACTTTTTTAATCGGATTTCTGCTTCTTCTTGTGAAAGGCCATTTTCGAGATTACTTTGCATCAGCTTAACTACTTCATTTCCATTAATGGAAAAATAGTTATTATTTTTATTTATACCCATTTTACTAATAATTTTATCGGATATAATAAAATGAAAAAATGATTAATATCTGATTTTTCAAGATTATTTGTGATTATCCAGCCACATTTGCATTTCCTTAATCTCATTCGCCTGGTCAACTCTCATTTGCTGAGCCATTTTCTTTAATTCAACATGATGTCCATGAGATATTTCATTATCTGCCATGGTAATAGCTGATTGATGATGCGGTATCATCATCAATACAAAATCTTTGTCTACATCACCTGTCATGGCCATACTTTTCATTGAATTCTCATTTGTTTTCATTGCATCCATCAACTCATTATGACCACCTTCTTCATGATCCCCATTTGCTTTTGTGTGATTAGACACAGGTTTATGATTTGCTATAATAACTTTTAATTTTTCTTGTTCAGATTTTTGCGCGGCAATCATTTTTTCCGCCAATCCCTTAATTTTTTGATCTGTACCGGAGGCAATCTCTATATGTGCCATTTCAATTGCACCCTCGTGATGATCGATCATCATTTTTGCAAAATCATAATCAAAATCTTGTGTCATTTCCATACTGTTCATTTTGGTCATCATGACGTTCATAGCGTCCATCATTTTTTTAGATGCATCCATATTGTTCATTTTAGTGTTATCCATATTTTCCATTTCATCCATATTTGCATTATCATTTTTTTCCTTACCTGAAGTACAGGCTGTAAATGTTACCATGCCAATGGTTAACATCAATATAGAAAAGATTTTAATTTTGTTTTTCATAATTTTTAATTTTAAGATTATTGTATTTTAGATTTTATTATAAATTGACTTCAGTTCCAAGGATTGATCTACATTAAATCAGCAATTATTTTTGATAAATAAACAATCAATTGAATCGGTAAACATATGTATTAATAATCCAGTTGCTGGGATCCGTAATTTGGGATGGAACAATAAAACTAAATACAGGCCAATGGCTGGATAGCTATGGAAAGGATGGAAGCCAATACTGCATCTGCACGGATCAAAAACTGGGATTGATAATAAATGATCAAAATCTACCAACATGGTTAAAAGCATAATCATGTAAGCTTTTTTCCAATTTTTTCTAAAAAAAAGGTAGGCCACCAAGGCTGGAAAAATCAAGTGTAAAAGATAATGTGTTAATTCTTGCATAAATTTTACACCATTATTGAAAATCTATATATTAATTATTTTCATGTTTTCACTTTTAACATACTTGCATTAACAGCAACTACCAGTGTACTTATAGTCATTAATACCGCTCCGGCCGCAGGACTTAACAAAATGCCCTGATTAAATAAAACTCCTGCCGCCAAAGGCAGCGCAATCACATTATAGCCCGTTGCCCATATTAAATTCTGGACCATTTTTTTGTAAGTAGCCTTTCCAAATAAAATTAAATTCACAACATCTTTCGGATTACTGTTCACAAGAATTATTCCTGCAGTCTCTGCTGCAATATCAGAGCCACTTCCTACAGCAATACCAACATCCGCAATGGCCAGAGCCGGAGCATCATTAACACCGTCGCCTGTCATAGCAACAAATTCTCCTTTGCTCTGCAACTCCTTGATCTTTTCCAATTTTTGATGAGGCAAAACTTCCCCAATAAACCAATCCATACCCAGAGTTTCACTCACACTTTTTGCAACTTCAATATTATCCCCGGTGAGCAATATTGATTTTATATTATTTTCTTTTAATGTTTTAATTGCCTCAGCCGATTCAGGACGTATTTCATCCGACAATGCTATATATCCTGCCAACCTATCATCAATAACTAAAAAAACTACTGTTTCTGTCACGTTAGCCGTGAAGTTTTCAGGAAAGGAGATTTTTTTTTCTTTTAAATATCCGGGACTAACAACTAAAATCTTTTTACCCTCTACGATGGCTTCAACACCCTTACCGGTTATTGCATTAAAATTTTCTGCATCCGGAATTTTAATTGAAAGATCTTTGACTTTTTTTAAAATGCCGGTAGCAATCGGATGCTCTGATTTTTGTTCTAAGGAAGATGCAAGCCGAATGATCTCATTTTCAGTTAAATCTTTTTGCAGTGACACCACCTTGGATACTTCAAATTTTCCTACGGTTAGCGTGCCTGTTTTATCAAATACAATTGTTGTTATTTTTCTTGAATTTTCAAACGCGGTTCTGTTTTTTATTAACAAACCATTTTTTGCCGATATTGCGGTTGATTTTGCAACAACCAATGGCACTGCTAAACCTAAAGCATGTGGACAACTAATTACAATAACAGTAACCATTCTTTCCATGGCAAATGCAAGTGTTTGACCATTTATAAACCAAAATAAAAATGTTGATATTCCTGCAGTAATTGCAATTATTGTTAACCACTTTGCTGCAGTGTCTGCTACTAGCTGGGTTTTAGATTTTGATCTTTGTGCATCATCCACCAGTTTTATTACCTGGCTGAGGTAGGAATCTTTAGCGGCATGTGATACGGTAACTTTAATTGAGCCATTTCCATTTATGGCACCCGCAATCACTTTATCGCCTTTAATTTTTTGAACAGGTTTTGATTCACCGGTCAGCATGGATTCATTCAGATAACTTTCTCCATCGAAAATTATTCCATCAGCGGCCACTTTTTCACCGGGTTTTATTAAAATTAAATCGCCCTCTAATAAAGTATCTGTTTTTACATCCTGTATGTTTTCGTTTATTATTTTATGTGCTTCAGAAGGCATGAGTTGCACCAAAAGCTCCAACTCTCTGGATGCTCCTGCAACTGATTTCATTTCAATCCAATGCCCTAATAACATAATTAAAATAAGTGTAGCCAATTCCCAAAAAAAATCCATACCATCCAATCCGAATACTGTGGCCACGCTGTATAAATACGCAGCTGAAATTGCAAAACCTATCAGGAACATCATCCCCGGATTTTTAACCCTTGCTTCGTCAACTAATCCTTTTAAAAAGGGCCACCCTCCATAAAAGTATACCACGGAAGATAGAGCAAGCAGAATATATTTTGAACCAGGGAATGTGATGCTGATATTCAACCATTGCTGTATCATTTCTGATAATAGCATAATGGGAATGGTAAGTATCAACACAAGGTAAAACCGTTTGCGAAAATCGGCGATCATACCTCCATGTTTGTTATGTTTGTTTTTATCTGAATCAGAAGTGCTCTTTAATACCGGCTCCAGCTTCATACCGCATAATGGACAATTGCCAGGTTCATTACGCATAATGTGCGGATGCATTGGGCAGGTATATTTTTGAAATTGCAGATGAGGTTTTGGACTTTCTACTTCTGCTGGAATTATGGTTTGATCGGTCTCGTTAATGTTTTCTTTTAATACCAGGTTCATTCCGCAAACGGGGCAATTTCCCGGTTTATCCTGTTTTATTTCAGGATGCATTGGGCAGGTGTAAATTTTACCTTGTTCCATATTGTTTTATTGGTATTTATCTTCCATCTATTTACCTTTTACAGTTTTAAACAAAAGAATTTTGTTAAAGAAATGGTTTTAAATAAAAATCATTTCTGATAAATCCCTATTTATACTTTAATTAATTAAATAATTCAACATCATCCCATCATCTTCATGTTCCAAATTATGACAATGAAAAACAAATTTTCCCAACTCGGTTCCGAAAGGAATAATTATGCTTACAATTTCCTTTGGCATTACTAGTACAGTGTCTTTCCATCCTTTTTCATGCGGCTGAATTATTCCACTGCCATTTATCCTTTCAAGAATCTGAAATTGATTTCCGTGTAAATGCATCGGGTGTGGTTCGCCACCCAGAGTATTATCAAAGGTCCATATTTCAATATCGCCTGCATTTATAGTTTCGTCAATTCTTGAAGCGTCAAAAGTTTTCCCGTTAATATTATGTCCGTTGCTCATGGTCATACCCTCTCCATGTGCTCCAGCCCCATGCGGATTTGAAATGTCAAAACTTCTATTCCTTACTGCCATCGCCTCCGCTAATAAATTAACTGTTGATAAAGTGCCCGGTAAGGTAAAAGGATCAGTTTCTACTGTAGAAACAATAAATTTCATAATATTAAATTCTTCTGTTCCCTGAGCATCACCACCGTTAAATGCCTTACTGATTAAAAATATTTCATCATTAATTGCAATGCTTTTAAAATCAATAATTATATCTATGCGTTCTCCTGGACCTAACAATACAGAATTTACAAGTTCGGGCGATGATAATAATCCGCCATCAGAACCAATTATATTGAAAGATGCTCCATTGCTTAAAGCAAGATTATAAACTCTTGCATTACTTCCGTTTAAAATCCTTGTGCGATATTGTTTTGTTGATACAGAATGAAAAGGTGCATATACGCCATTTACAAATATATATTCTCCCATATATCCACTCATAATTTCTGAATCGGCAGGAGAATAAATGATGTTATCGGCAGAAATTCTTTTATCCTGAATTACCAGTAATATTTCAGCATCGCCGGCTGGAAGGTCTAATAATTCTTCTTCCGCATCATTCACAATAATTAATCCCGCCAGGCCTTTAAAAGTATGTTCACCTGTTTTCATATCGGGATGAGGATGATACCAGTACATAGAAGCCCTTTGGTTGACAGGGAAAATATAATTAAAAGATGTTCCATTAAGAATTACATCTGTAGGATATCCATCCATATTCGCCGGAACATTTAATCCGTGCCAATGAATATTCGTTGCTTCAGATAAATTATTTTGAAAGTCAACAGAAAACATTTCACCTGAATTAAGCTTCAAAGTGGGTCCTAATATAATATTATTCTGATAGCCGTAAACAACTAAATTATTGCCATTAAATAATCCACCCGAAGTTGATTGTGCAATAAGTGAATAACTACCTGTTTGAATATCTGGAAAAACCAGTGCATCAGTAAAATTACCTTCTGTAACAGGCACTGGCATACCCATCATCATTTCAATCATAGGATCCATTTTGCAACTTTCAAAAATAGATCCGCCGGCAAAAATACCTGCGGCTCCAATTGATGAAATTTTAATAAATTTTCTTCTTATCATTATAAAATTTTAATTCACCGTAATTGTTATCATTTCTTCATCCATTTCACTCATATCTTCATTATGGGCCGCAAGTGTAACATTATAAGTTCCGGGATTATTATATGCATGTGAAACCGTTCCACCTTCACCCGTAGCACCATCACCAAAATCCCATTCCCAATGATGTGTGTCAACTGAACAACTTCCATCAAAAGTGATGGATTCGCCGGCATTTATATTAGTTGCAGATGCATCAAAACAGCCCATTGGCATTTTATGATTCATGCAGGAAGAAAATCCAATTAATAAAATTGCAATTACCGGAATAAATTTTATTGCTTTTTTCATATCTCTAAATTTAATTTGTTGGTTAAATAATTAGTTTAATGTTTGTGTTCAGATTCATTATTTTTTTGATGCGGGTCATTGGCATTGCTATTGGAAGCTGTTCCCTCCTTAACATTTAATACAAAGTCCGCAATCATTTCTTTCCCATCTTTTTTAAACTGGAAAAATCCTCTATAAATTCCAGCTTCCTCGAAATCAGCATGAAGGTCTAATCTTCCATCTACAATATCAGGATGCGCGTGCACAAATTTCTGCGTGTTTTCAGAAATTAAAATTAAATGGCCTTTAGCACCCATTATATTTTCCAGATCATTTGCATTTATTTCTTTTCCATTTTGGGAAACAATACCAGTAATATGGTTAGTTGATTTAGTTTTAACCTGACCACCTGAAGGAATGAGAGTCACTGTATATCCCTCCGCATTCGATGCTAAATTTTCTTTGGAATATTTTTTGGCTTCTTTTTCCAAACCAGCTGCTACAAATTCAAATCTATCCACCATATGTTTACCACCAGTAGGCATATAATCAGCAAAAACAACATATTTCCCCCCATTGCGTACTGTTGTTTTTACAGAATATGAACCATCGGAATTAAATTCAGGATGTATATGCTGATAAGAACTTAAATCATGGCTTACAACAATAACATGGATTTTATGCTCATGAACAACTTCGAGTGGAACCAGCTCGTTTTCCTTACCTTTTATTTTAGGTGTAAAAGTTAATGCTACCTCCTTCCCTGCCTCAATTGTTTGAGGGCTATTAACAAAAGAAATAAAATACTCGTTGTTCAACTTATCCTGTTTCATCTCTACCAGGTTCATTCCACATTTTGGACAAGGCCCGGGTTTATCACTAACTACTTCAGGATGCATTGGGCACGTGTAGCTTTTACCCCCCGTAGTCACTGTTCCCGATGTACTGTTTTTTGCATCTCCGCAGGATGTTGTGCTCAATGCAAGGATTGTTGTTATTGCTAATATTAAATTCTTCATGATTAATTGATTACATAATTTAATGTTGAATAATTATTTTTTGAGTATAGGAATTATTATCTGAATTCACAGAAAGTAAATAAATGCCATTTTGTATATTTTGGGTATTTACTGTTATTAAAGTAGCTTGGGAATTATAGTGAGATTTATTAATTAAAGAGCCCGATAAAGAAAAAATCGTAATATCCTTTATTTGTTCACCTATCAAAGTAACCTCAACAAAATCTGAAATTGGGTTGGGATAAATCTTAATCATAGGTTCCGTATTTAAATTATTAATACCTGTAGTAGTTTCTTCATAAAAAGTTTTTACTAAAGTATAAGTAGAATCACCCAAAATATTATGACTATGATTTGCAGCCAATGCTGCTACATAAAATGTTACTTCCCCGATATCCTTTGCAGGTGCCTTCCAATCAACTGACCATTCATTATAACCAACACTTACAGCATCTGCTCCACATGGAGTGCTGGTGATATAATTTCTTCCAAAACCTGTAATACTTCTGGTTCGGTCTTCATCTGTTAAAGTAAAGGTACCTGCATCTTCATCGTCACCATCCAAGGCTGTAATTTCAAAGCCGAATTTATCCAGATCAGCCTGAGAAATTGAAATAATTATCTGGTAAATACTGTCAGGTTTATATCCCGATATTCCCCCACCCAAAGAAAATGTTAAATCTGCAATTCCGGAATTTTCAATACCGCCATGACAAGCTGTACAGGTTTCGCTGCCGGGATCACCGGCATGACCTGCACCAATTAAAGGGGAATCACATTCGCTGTTAAAAGTATTAAATGACAACGAAAAGATTGAAACAGTTAATAAAAATATACAAATAAGCAAATTGTTTTTCATAATATTTATTGATTTAAATAAATCATTTTCATTTGATAGCTTCCATTTATAACAATACGCTCTCCTTCTTCGGCACCTTTATTGATAACTGTAAATTGCCCGTTATTATCTCCTGCGGTAATATAGCTAACACTGTATTTTTCTGCCGCATCTTTAATTAATACAACCTTTCTACCATCAATTTCTGTAATGGCTGAATTAGGTATAAATAGTTCCCTTTTATTTTCACCGGAAAAAACCCTTACATTAACCAATTCACCAATTTTGAATTCCTGGCTTGGGTTGTTCACTTCAAATAAAACCAATTGCGACTGGTTGGTTGGATCAATTTGCTGACCGGAGTTAATTAACTTAACCTCTATGGTTGAAAAAACATTATCACTACTTTCAATAATAAATTTTTCACTGCCTTTTAATACATTGATGTCTTTATCAAAAATGCGGGCTTCAACAAAAACTGTAGAAATGTCGGTGATTGTAAATATTGTTTCCCCCACATTTACTGTGGAACCGTTAGAAAAAGTAAAATTTCCAATAATACCTGAGATTGGCGATTTAAGTGATATAAATTTAGCATTGCCAGATCCATTTGAAATTATATTCTCAAAAACTTTTTTATTTGCCTCCGCTGATTTAAGTCTCGCTTCTGCTTCATCTAATTCTTTTTTAGCAACTATGTCTTTAATCGATAATAACCTATCGTAATTCTTTTTTGCTGCAGTATATTCTGCATCTAATTGATTTTTTTGCGAAAGAAAGTCAACCTGCGTACCTGCATCAATATTTTGTTCAATAGTTGCTAATGTTTGTCCTTTAGTTACCTTTTCACCAACATGAACATTAATTAAAGTTAGTTTACCGGTTTGGGGAGTTTGAACTACAGCTATTCCCTTTGTGGCAGGAATAACAGTAGCAGAAATTTTAGTGGCCGGGTTGAAATCAGCAATTAAAAGTGGTTGAGTTATGATGTTAAATAAAAATTGTGTTTCTTTTTGGACCACTAATTGACTTGAGAAACCAGCTGTTAAATTTTTGGCATTCTCATTATGCCCTTCGTGAGCAGATACCGGCGAAATATTAATCGGAACAGTTACTGAAATTATTAAAAGGATTATGGTTGTTGGATTAATTCTTTTTCTACGTACGAAAACAAGGGTAAGAAATACACCCAGTAATAATCCACCTGTAAGCAATACATAAGGGGAGCTGAAAAAAGAATGTTTATGTTCTGTTGCCTTTTCAATATTCAATTCTTTTCCAACTTCAATATTATTAACCTGGATTAGGTCAGGGCCTAATTTTGAATTAATTGTTACAACTAAATTATATATTTTCTTTTCTGGAAATTTACCTTTTATTTCAAATACCCCTTTGCCAATTCGGAATATTTCAAATTTTAAAGAGTTATCCGATGAAACAACAGTAATTTCTGCTGAATCAAGTGGCTCATTTGTTTGAAAATTACTTAAAAACAATTTTAATGTTGATTCTTCTCCCGGTTCTATCTTTTCATATTTGATTAATAATTCATATATAAATGAATATGCTTCGCTGCTAAAGTAACTGAGGGATTGAGCAGATGTTTCTTTTTTATCAGCACTATGATCTTCACCCCCATGAGCGAACATTTTTAATGGAAAAAAAAGTATAAAGAATATTTTTCTCATCAGTTTCCGGTTAAATAATTTATTTCAATTACACTATTATTATAATTATACAATGCTTCAAGATAATTTAATCGAATACTGTATGCGTCAGAAAGTATGCGGAGATACTCAATATAATTTGTTTCCCCACTTTCCTGCAAGCGCATACTTGTTTCAATAATTTTATTTGAATTGGGCATAGCAGTTTTTTCATAATACCGCAAAGCATTATCGTATTTATAAAAATTGGATATAAGGTTAATTGATGCTTGTTCAAGTGTTTGCTTTTTAGCAAGATATTCGGCTTCTGCAACAGCAACTTCGGTTTTAGCAGAATTTGACCTGGCAGAATATTGATAAAACCATAATGGAACTGTAATTCCCAATTTAAACCCGTAAGAATAAGCTGGATCATTTTCCAACGCTTTATTAAATCCCAGCAGGAGGTCAGGAAGTGCATAAGTTTTTTCCAATTGCCACTCTGCATCTGCTAATGAAATATTCTGATTAAGATAATTTAGAAACGGATTATTTGATGTAGTTAATGAATCAACCTGAAAAGTAGTTTTTTGTAATGAGGTAACCTTAAAATCGGATTGCATACTTGAAATTAATTTAAGATTATTCTTGGTTGCCGCAAGGTCTGCTTCAGATTGCAAATATTGTTGATGAATTTCACCCGATTTAGTTTCAGCGTAAAGTTTACCCAGATAATCAATAGTTCCAGCGTCAAATGCACGGGAAGACGAGTTGCTAATCACTGAATAAAAAGAATCCTGAGCATATAAAATATTTTGCTTCTCCTCCAAAAATTGTAATTGTAAATATATTAATTTTGTGTTACGGATAATATCATTTCTAGTTACTGCAACATTTTTTTCCGCAAATTCAATTTGCTGTTTGTTTAGTGAAGATCGTCTGGTGTATTGTAA